>NZ_JBXASW010000006.1:0-196376 GCF_058809745.1 Variovorax sp. MPBD4-3 | reverse complement strand
GGGGCGGGGAGGGCGGCTTCTTCCCGGTCATTCCCGCATCCTCCTCGACTCCACCCGCGTCGACGCCTGAGCCGTCGCCGCCGCCGGCTGCACCGACTTACGCCGTGAGCGGCACGGTCACCGGGCTGCTGGGCTCGGGCCTCGTGTTGCAGAACAACGCCGGCGACGACCTGCCCATCGCCGCCAACGGCCGCTTCAGTTTTGCGACACCGCTTGCCGGCGGTGCGAGCTATACGGTGTCGATAAAGTCGCAGTCCAAGATCCTGACGCGCGTATGCACCGTCGCCAACGGCAGCGGAACCATCGCAGCGGCCGTGGTGGACGACGTGCAGGTCGTCTGCACCGAGCCTCCTTCGCGCTTTGCCTATGTGTCGAACGGCGACAGCAACAGCGTGTCTGCCTACACCGTCGATGCGTCGACAGGAGCGCTGCGCGCTGCGACGACGCTGTCGGTGCCGAGTCCGTACGCGCTGACCGTCGATCCCTCGGGCCGCTTCGTCTACGTTTCGAGCACGTCGGGCGCCGGCGTGTCGGCGTATTCCATCGACCGTGCGACAGGTGACTTGACTGCCATCGGCGCGCCATCCGTGGCAGTTGGTGCCATCTCGGCAGGGATGGCGGTGGACCCCACCGGCCGCTTCGCCTACTTCGTGAACCTGGCGGGCGACCGCGTGCTGGCTTTCGACGTCGATGCGAATACGGGCGCGCTGAGTTCGATGGCGGTGTCGTCCGTGGAGACCGGCGGATCGCCTTACGGTATAGCCGTGGACCCCACGGGCCGCTTCGCCTATGTGGCGAACACCGGCGACGGTACCGTGTCGGCCTACAACATCGATGCCACGTCCGGAGCGTTGAGCCCGATGGCGATTCCCACCGTGACGGCCGGATCCGGAGCCCGCGACATTGCCGTGGATCCCTCGGGCCGCTTTGCCTATGTTTTGAACCAGGGCGACAGGACCGTCATGGCCTATGCCATTGACCCCGTGTCGGGCGCGCTGACGCCGCTTGCAGCAACGCCGCCCGCGACAGGTGGCGGTCCATTCAGCATCACCGTGGACCCGAAGGGACGCTTTGCCTACGTGGCTAACCTGGACAGCCACAACGTGTCGGCCTATACCTTGAACGCCTCGACCGGCGTGCTGACGCCTGCGGTGACGCCGACGATTTCCACCGGCAATCGTCCCGCCTCCGTGGCGATAGACGCGAGCGGCAAGTTCGCCTATGTGGCGGACAACACGGACGGCAAGGTGTCGATCTACACCATCGATGCGGCGTCGGGTGTGCTGGATCCGCAAGCGGCGCTGACGGTCAATGCCGGACAGGCGCCGAACAAGATCGCCTTGTCGAGGTGAGCTCAGGCACGAGGCGCCCCGGCGGGCGCCGCCGCTCGCGCAATGCGCCGCAAGGCCTGCGGCGGCTGGCCATACACGCGCACGAACGCGCGCCGCATGCGCTCCGGATCCTCGAAACCGGTGAGCCGCGCAACCGCTTCGATGCTGCTGTCGCCGCCTTCGATGTGCGTGCGTGCAACTTCGGCACGGATGCGCTCCACGGCCTTGGCGGGCGTCTGTCCCGTCTCTGCCTTGAAGGTGCGCATGAACTGGCGCGGGCTCACGCAAGCCACTTCGGCGAGCCGGTCGATGTCGAGGTCGGCCGTGAGGTTCTCGCCGATGTGTGCGAGCACGGCGCGCATGCGTTCGCTCTGCGGCGCGAGGTCCTGCAGCGCGGAGAACTGCGACTGGCCGCCCGTGCGCCGGTGGTAGACGACCATCTCGCGCGCCACCGCGCCCGCGATGTCGGCGCCGAGATCCGCCTCGACCAGTGCCAGTGCGAGATCGATGCCGGCCGCGATGCCCGCCGAACTCCACACATGGCCGTCGCGCACGAAGATCCGATCGGCATCGACGGTGATGGCGGGATAGTTGCGTTGCAGCAGCGCGGCCTGGCGCCAGTGCGTGGTGGCACGTCGCCCGTCTAGCAGGCCCGCCTCGGCCAGCAGGAACGCGCCGGTGCACACGCTGGCCACGCGCCGCTTCGCTGCCAGCGCGGCGCGCAGGTGTTGCACCAGCGCGGGCGTGGCCGCGCCGGGCTTTCGTGCGCCCTGGCCGCCAGGAACGATGACGGTGCCGGCCTGCGAATCGCGCCACGAGCGCGTCTGCATTTCGAGTCCGGCCGAACATGCCACGCGGCCCCCGCGTTCGGAAAGCACCGCGATTTCGTAGGCCGGGCCGCGCCGGCCGCGTCCGATTTCCGCGGCCACCTGAAACACCGACAGCGGGCCCGCCATGTCGAACAGCTGGAACTCCGGAACGAGCAAGAAGGAGACAAAGCGGGTCATGTCGTTTAACGAGGGAAGTATGTCATTCGTGCCGGAGTGTCGTTGCCTAGAGTGCAGGCTGTCAAACCCGCTCCTTCGCTTTCATGACCGACAACACCGCCACCATCTCCACCGGCCGCCGCGATGCGCGGGTGCTCGCGATCTGCCAGGGTCTCTACACGGCGGCCGTATCGATCGACCTCACGCTCACCGCGCTCACGGGCCACATGCTCGCGCCCGACAAGTCGCTGGCGACGCTGCCCTTTGCGCTCATCACGGTGGCGGGGGCGGTGGTGACGTGGTTCGCGTCGCTGCTGATGCAGCGCATCGGGCGGCGTGGCGGGTTCGCACTGGGCGCGCTCGCGGGCACGGCGGGCGGCCTCGTGTCGGTGTGGGCTGTCTTTCACGACAGCTTCTGGGTGTTCTGCGCCGGCACGGCATTGGTGGGCGTCTACCAGGCCTTCGCGCAGTTTTACCGGCTGGCCGCGGCCGACGGCGTGGCGGTTGCCGACAAGAGCCGCGCCGTGTCAACAGTGCTGGCCGGCGGCGTGATCGCGGCTGTCGCGGGGCCGGCGCTCGCGGCCTGGAGCAAGGACCTCTTTCCGCCAGTTCTGTTCGCGGGGGCCTACCTGATGGTGGCGGTGCTGGGTGCGATCTCAGTTGTGTTGATCGTGGCTCTTTACCGCGACACGCAGATGCACTCCGCGGCGAGCGGGCCTGTCGACACGCGGCCGGCCCGGCCGCTGGGCGAGATCGCAAGGCAGCCCATCTTCATCGCCGCGCTGGCCAACAACGTGGTGGGTTCGGTGTCGATGATGTTCGTGATGACGGCCGCGCCGCTCGCGGCCGTGGCCTGCAACCACTCCATCGACGACGGCGCGGGCATCATGCAGTGGCACCTGGTGGGCATGTATGCGCCGGCGCTGTTCGCGGGCGCGCTCATCCAGCGCTGGGGCTTGCCGCGTGTGGTGAGCCTGGGCATGTTGCTCAATGTCGTGTGTTCGGTTGTCGCGATGAGTTCGACCACGCTGCCTGCCTTCTACGCGGCACTGTTCTGCCTGGGCGTGGGCTGGAACTTCATGTTCGTCGGCGGCACCACGCTGCTGGCGCAGTCATATCGCCCGCAGGAGCGCGGCCGTGCGCAGGGCGCCGCGGAGTTGCTGCGCAATGTGTGCACGGCTTTCGCGACGCTCGCCGCAGGCCCCGCGCTCGATCACTTCGGCTGGGCGCCGCTCAATGCAGCGATGCTGCCGGTGGTGCTGCTCGCTGCCGCCATGACGTTCGTATGGACGCGTTCCGCGCGCGCTGAACGGCTGACGAGCCTTCGCGGGTGAGCCGTTTTTGTGGTGCTGTGGCGATCGTTGCGATCAAAATTACATGCAATGTATCTTATGTTAATTTTGACTGCTCGCAAAGGAGAGTTGCGGTTAGAAGCAAAGCACGAATTACGAATTTTCCTGCGTACAAGAAAATTCGTATGGTTGGAAAACGTAGCGTGCAAATCGCGACGAGGTTATCGAAAACTTCCAATAACTACATGGTCAGGTCCAAACCCATCCTTTTGCAAAATTCAAGGGTAAGGAACAACATAAGGAAAGACGAAGCGACGAATGCCAATCCCACCTTGATGGACGTGAGCAACACGGCAGCCGTCTTTTGATTCTTGTATTTCTGTCCTCGAACGTAATGCCACTTCACGGCCAAATACATGCCGACGCTGAGCACGAGGATCTTGAAAATAACAAAAGAAACAGGAATCGAATTCATGATTTAAAGGAAATGAAAAGCCAATCTGGTAAAGCTACCGACTGGCACCACAGAAGCACTTTCAACGTGTTGTCGAGTGTTCACTTTTCAGACTGATACGTACAGAACCAGATCAGCTCCAGATTTGCATATCAGATGCTGGGCGGCCGGCAGTCGCGCCGGCGCATGCCGACGTCTGATACGAAAATCTGTGAAACGGTCCCGAATGACCGTATCAGGAGGAATGCCCATGAACCGCTACGAGAAGCTCGCCGACAACATCGCTCAGCGCATTCGCGCCGGCAGGCTGAAGGCGAACGATCGCCTTCCCTCGGTGCGCGAACTGAAGTCGCAGATGGGCATCAGTGCGTCCACCGTGTTCTCTGCTTACTACCTGCTGGAGGCGCAAGGGCTTGTCGAAGCGCGGCAGCGGTCGGGATACTTCGTTCGAGCGGGCGCGGAGACGACGGCCAACGAACTCGCCGCCAGCGCGCCTGTCCTCCGGTCCATGTCAGTCGACGTCTCGTCGCTCGTCTTTCAGGTCCTTGCACAGGCGCGCGAGCGCGACATGGTCCCGCTCGGCTCCGCCTTTCCGTCGCCAGAGCTGTTTCCCTTCGAGCAACTCGCCGCCGGCCTGACGCGAGCGCTCAAGCGGATGGATCCTTGGCAGACCGTCGAGGATCTGTCACCCGGAAACGCGCTTCTACGCCATCAGATCTCCCTGCGTTACGGCAGCGTCGGAATGGATGTTTCCGCGTCGGAACTGGTCATCACCAGCGGGGCGATGGAAGCACTCAATCTCGCGCTCGAATCGGTGACGCAGCCGGGCGACGTGGTGGCGATCGAAACACCGACCTTCTATGGTGCGTTGCAGGCACTGGAGCGGCGCGGTCTTCGCGCAGTCGAGGTCGAGACCCACCCGCGTACAGGCGTAGATCTCGACTCGCTTGCGCGCGTGATCGACCAGCATCCGGTGAAGGCCTGCTGGTTCATGCCGACCTTCCAGAATCCGATGGGCTGCACCATGAGCGACACAGCCAAGGAGCAACTGGTCGGCATGCTCGCCACCCGTTCCATACCGCTGATCGAAGACGACGTGTACGGCGAGCTCGCGCATGGCGCCCGCAGACCGCCACCAGCCAAGGCCTGGGACCGGGACGGCTGGGTGCTGCACTGCAGTTCTTTCTCGAAATCCCTGGCACCCGGATATCGCATCGGTTGGGTGGCGGGTGGCCGCTTTGCAGCCACTTTGAGCCGGAACAAGTTGATGAGCTCGCTGGCGACGGCCCTCCCCTCCCAACTGGCGTTGCAGGAGTACCTGCAACACAAGAGTTTCGATCGTCACCTGCGCGTACTGCGGCATTCGCTCAGCCGCCAGCAGGCTGAATGCTTGCGACTTGTAGATCGATACTTTCCGGCTGGCACGCGGGTCACGCGCCCCGAGGGTGGCTATTTCCTGTGGCTCGCGCTGCCGGAAGGTGTCGACTCCCTCGCACTGCACCAGGACGCTCTTCGGCTCGGCATAGGCGTAGCGCCGGGGCATTTGTTTTCAGCCGACCGCCGCTACACCCGGCACCTGCGCATCAACTACGGGTATCCCAGCGACCCGCGCCTGGAAGGGGCGATCAGGAGTCTTGGAGATCTCGCCAACGAGCAGCTCAAATCTAAAACCGGAAAATCGGGGTGACCAGGCTCGGCAACCGCCGGCGTCAGTGCTGGAGAATCTTCGAGAGAAACTGCTGCGCCCGGTCGGAGCGGGCCGACGGGTCGCCGAAGAACTCGTCCTTGGCGCAGTCTTCCACGATGCGGCCGCGGTCCATGAAGATCACCCGGTTCGCCACTTTGCGCGCGAACCCCATCTCGTGCGTGACGCACATCATGGTCATGCCCTCGCGCGCCAGGCCGACCATCACGTCGAGCACTTCGTTGACCATCTCGGGGTCGAGCGCCGAAGTGGGCTCGTCGAACAGCATGGCGACGGGGTCCATGGCCAGCGCGCGTGCAATGGCCACGCGCTGCTGCTGCCCGCCCGACAGCTGGCTCGGGAACTTGTGCGCATGCGCACGCATGCCCACGCGCTGCAGCAGCGCCATGGAAGCGGCGCGGGCTTCGGAAGCCGAGCGCTTGAGCACCTTGACCTGCGCGATCGACAGGTTGTCCTCGATCGACAGATGGGGAAACAGCTCGAAGTGCTGGAACACCATGCCGACGCGCGCGCGAAGCTTGTTCAGGTCGGTCTTGGGGTCGCCGACGGACACGCCGTCGACCGTGATGCGCCCCTGCTGGAAAGGCTCCAGCGCGTTGACGCACTTGATGAGCGTGGACTTGCCCGAGCCCGAGGGCCCGCAGACCACCACCACTTCGCCCTTGCGAATGTGGGCGGTGCAGTCGGTCAGCACCTGGAAGGCGCCGTAGCTTTTATTGACGTGGCTGATTTCGATCATGGCTCGGCTCCTTGGCGCTTCAGCGCGTCAACAGGTGGTGCAGCGTGTTGGCGACCACGCGGGTGGCCTTGCGCAGTTCGTCCAGCGGCACACGCTCGTCGGCACGGTGGCCGTTGGCTTCGAGCAGCGATTCCGGGCCCGCGCCATACATCACGGTGGGAATGCCCGCCTCGCTGTACAGGCGTGCGTCGGTGTAGAGCGGCACGCCGATGGGCGTGACCGGCTTGCCCATGACGTCGCTGGCCTCGCGGCACACCAGGGCGGCCAATTCGTCGGCGCCCGGCGCCGGCGCGAACGGCCGTGCCAGCAGGATCTGGCGGATCTCCACCGAAATGCCGGGCAGCGCGCGGCAGGCCGATTCGATCACTTCGCGCAACTCGGCCTCCACCGCCTCGGGCGATTCCTCGGGCACGATGCGCCGGTCGATTCGCAGGCTCAGTGCATCGGCCACCACGTTGGTGTTGATGCCGCCGGCAATGAGGCCGACCACCATGGTCGGGTGCGTGATGCCCGGCGTGCGCGAGGGCCGGTCGGCCAGACTGTCGCGGTAGCGGTACAGCGCAGGCAGCAACGTGGCGGCGGCCTCGATCGCGTCGTGGCCGGTGTCGGGCCGTGCTGCGTGTGCCGAGGTGCCGCGCACCGACACCTCCAGGTGCAGGCAGCCGTTGTGCGCGACCACCACGTGGTGCGAGAACGCGGCGGAGAGCACGAAGTCGGGCCGGCTCAGGCCCTTCGACAGAATCCATCCGGGGCCGGTCACGCCGCCGGTTTCCTCGTCGTAGGTCAGGTGCAGCTCGACCGTGCCGGCCAGCGGCGTGCCCGATGCGGCCAGGTGTTTGAGCGCGCGCATCGCGAACGCGTAGGTCGTGAAGTCGGATTTCGACACCGCAGCGCCGCGGCCGTACAGCCAGCCGTCGCGCACCTCGCCGCCATAGGGGTCGACGCTCCAGCCGGCGCCCGGGGGCACCACGTCGCCGTGGGCGTTGAGCGCGATGACAGGGCCTTCGCCGAAGCGCTCGCGAACGATCAGGTTGGTCACGCTGCGCATGCCGTGCGCGGCGGCGTACTCGGGAGGCACTGCATGGCGCTCGACCTCGAAGCCCATGGCTTCGAGCAGGCGGGCGGTGAGTTCGGCGTGCGGCGCGCAGTCCCCGGGCGGGTTGTCGGAGGGGCAGCGCACCAGTTCGGCGAGCGTGCTCAACTGCTCGTCGAAGTGGGCGTCGATGAACTGGCGCAGCGAATCGCGCGCAAGGGTGAAGGCGGGGGCGTGGTCGGTCATGTCGATCATGGCGGTCAGAGAAAGCGTTCGATGCGAAAAGGCGTGATGTCGAAGTCGGTGCGCCCGCGCACGATCAGCTCGGTGACGAGTTGTGCGGTGACGGGCGCGAGCGTGTAGCCGTTGGAAGTCACGGCGTTGAAGAAACCAGGGCATCCCGGCACCTCGCCGAGGATCGGAGCGCCGTCGATGTTGACGTTCATGCCCGCCCAGCAGCGCACCATGTGCAGGCCGCGCACCGCGGGCAGCACGCGGCGCGCGACCCACAGGTTGCCCTCGATGCTGTCGCGCACGGCGCGGTTCAGGCGCATGTCTTCGTTGAAGGCGGCGGTCCAGCCGCCGCCGACGATGAGCCCGCCGCTGGCCGCCTGCTTCAGGCTCAGGTGCCGGTCGGCATGCGCGACCAGGTGATTGACCAGCGGCGGCGCGGGCTCGGTCACGATCATCTGCAGCGGCGCGCCCTTCACCGGGATGGTGATGCCCAGCATGCGGCCGATGGCGCTCGACCAGGCGCCGCTTGCGTTGACCACGCGCCCCGCATGGATGACACCGCGCGACGTGCGCACGACGTAGCCGGCGACGTCGCCCGGCAGCCGCTCGATGGCCTGCACGTCGCAACCGCGCAGCACGCGCGCGCCCTGCTGCTGCGCGCGCCGTGCCACGGCGTAGGTCGCCCGCAGCGGGTTGATCTTGCCTTCCATCGGGCACAGCTCGGCGCCGAGCAGCTCGCCCGAGAGCGCGGGCGACAGGCCGCGCAGGTCGGCGCCGTCGATCACCTGCGCATCGATGCCGTGGCGCCGCTCCAGCGCGGCCTTGGCCTCGAGGAAGCGCATGCCGGCTTCGCTGTCGGCGACCATGAGGCCGCCGGTGATCTTGATCTCGAGGTCTTCGCCGCAGTCGGACTCGATCTCCTGCCACAGGCGCACCGACATCGGCCCCAGCGGCAGCGTGGCCGCGGCGGGGCCACCGCCCTCCTGGGCCTTGGCGCCGAAGTCGAAGGACAGCAACTGCACGTGCAGGCTGCCCGCATTGGCGCCCGAGGCCTGCAGGTTGAGGTCGTCGCGGTCCACCACCGTGACGTCCCGGCCCGCCTTCGACAGGAAGTAGCCCAGGCATGCGCCGAGCACCCCCGCGCCGATGACCAGCACGTCGGTGCGCAGCGGCTCGAAGGGCGCGTGCTCGACCGGCCGTGCGAGGTTGGGTGTGATGGCGGGCTTGTGGCCGCCCCATTCGGGCTTCTCGAAACCGAGCGCGCCGGCGGGCACCGGCTTGGCGGGCGGACGCGGCGCGAAGTACTGCTCGACCTCCGGCGGCCGGCCGGTGAGCTCGGCCACCAGCCGCCCGGCGGTGACGGCGCAATAGCGTGCCTGGCAGCGCCCCATGCCAAGGCGCGTGTTGCGCTTGATGGCGGCCAGGGTGTCGGCACCGGCACGGATCTGCTCGCGCACCGAGCCGAAGCTGACTTCCTCGCAGCGGCACAGCAGGGTGTCGTCGGGCACAGCGGCCAGCGTGACGGGTGGCGGGGTGTAGATCGACCACAGAGCCTGCTGGAAGCACTCGGCGCGGTGCAGGCGAGCCGGTGCGTCGGCCAGCGCCGCCGACGCTTTCGCCCGTAGGCCCAGGTTGTGCGCGGCCGCGGCGCCGGCCAGCGTGCCGCGCGCCAACGCCACGCGTGAGCCGCCCAGGTCGGCACCGTCGCCCACCACGTAGACGCCGGGCACGCTGGTGGCGCCGTCTTCCTGTGTGATGGTGGCCAGGTGTCCCAAGTGCCGGTCGGCGAGCCGGTGCGCGCAGCCGAGCATGCGCGCGAGCTCGGTCGAGGGGATGAAGCCATAGCCCAGGCAGAGCGTGTCGGCCTCCAGCGCGCGCTGGGTTGCCGGCACCGCGCGGCCTTGGGCGTCCACGCGTGCGATCTCCACGCGGCGAAGGCCGCTCGTGGCGTCGGCATCGCCCTGCGCCTCGACCACGGCGTGCCCCCACAGCACCGATACGCCGGCGGCGCGCAGCCGCCGCAGATAGCGCCAGCCGTCGACCACCAGGTCGGGCGCGGTGCGGGCGGCGGCCAGCAACTGGCGCCAGTGGCGCAGCGACGGGCGCGGCGCCGACTCCAGCACGGCAACCACTTCAGCGCCGCCAGCCAGCAACTCCGCGGCCAGTTGAAGGTTGAGCGGGCCGTTGCCCGCGATGACCACCCGGCGGCCCGGCGAGACACGGTAGGCGCGAGCCAGCGTCTGGCCCGCGCCGGTCGTCATCACGCCGGGCAAGGTCCAGCCGGGGAACGGCACCGGACGCTCATAGGCGCCGGGCGCGATCACGAGCTGGCGGCATTCGATGACCGTGGCGCGCCCGTCGATGAGCGCCGCGACCTCCGTCGGCGAGAAGGCGGCCCAGACCTGGGCGCCCTGGATGACCGTGACGCCGGCGGCGCGCACGTCCTGCGCCAGCGCCAGCGCCTGGGCGAACTGGCGGTCTGCCGGCGTGGCTGCGCGATGGGACGGTGCGAGCGGCTTGTAGAACTGCCCGCCTGATTCCAGGCGTTCGTCGAGCACGAGGACCTCGGCGCCAGCCTGGCGCGCGGCCAGCGCCGCCGAGAACCCGGCCGGGCCGGCGCCCACGACCAGTACATCGACCTGCCGCCGGGCGGGCTCGGCGCCGGCGTCGGGCGTGAGCGGCTGCAGCGGGTCGTCCGGCGTGCCGGCCGGCAAGGTGGAGCGCACCTGCTGGCCGTCGGCCACCTTGGTCAGGCAGGCGCGCTGGCTGGCCTGGCCGTCCACCGTGACCAGGCAATCGAAACACGCGCCCATGCCGCAGTAAAGGCCGCGGCGCTCGCCGCCGCGGGTATGCCGCATTGCCTTGATGCCACTGGCCGCGAGCGAGGCCGCAATGGTCTCGCCTTCGAGGCCGTCCACCGGCTGGCCGTCGTACCAGAAGCGCACGGGACGTCCGGCCGTGGCGATCGAGGGGTGGTTCAGTCTGGCGCTCATGGGCAGGTGCGAGGAAAAAACGGAATCCGCGTTGACGCGTTTGAATGTATACGTATACTACACGTATACGTATACTTCGTCATCCGATTTTCCAAGGACTGCCTCATGACAGCGTTCCGCGGCACCTATACGGTGCTCATCACCCCTATGACCGACGACGGCCTGCACGTGGACGTGCCGGCACTGAAGAAGCTGGTCAATTGGCAAATCGAGGAGGGAATCCACGGGCTGATCCCCTTGGGCAGCACCGGAGAGTTCCTGTCGCTGACGCCCGATGAGCGCCAGCTGGTGATCGAAACCTGCGTGAGCACTGCAGCAAAACGCGTGCCGGTGCTGATCGGCACCGGCGCGGAGTGGACCGACGAATGCGTGCGGCTGAGCCGCGAGGCGCAGAGCATGGGTGCCGACGGCGTCATGATCATTCCGCCCTTCTACAGCACGCCCACCGACGACGAGTTGTTCGCGCACTACCGCAAGGTGGGCGAGTCGATCGACATTCCGATCATGGTCTACAACAACCCGGCCACCGCCAACGTCGACCTCAAGCCGGAACTGGTGGCCCGCCTCTCGCGCATCGACAACTGCAAATACATCAAGGAGTCGACGCTCGAGGTGACCCGTGTGCGCGACATCATCGAGCTGTGCGGCGACCGCATGACCGTGTTCGCCGGCATCCTCGGCTACGAGTCGTTCTGGCTCGGCGCGCAGGGCTGGGTGGCCGTGTGTTCCAACCTGATCCCGAAGATGTCCGCGCGCCTGTTCGAGCTGGTGGCCGACGAGCGCGACATGCCCGCCGCACTCGCCCTCTACAAGCAGATGCTGCCCATCGTGCGCTGGGTGGGCGGCCACCGGTACGTCGCCGCCTCCAAGGACGGGCTCACGATGATGGGCCTGCCGGTCGGCAAGCCGCGCGCGCCCCGCCTGCCCCTGCCCGAGGCCGACGCCGCTGACTTGCGCAGCGCCCTCGCGCGCCTCGACCTGCTGGATTCGATCCACGCCTGAGCGCCCGCCCTCTTACCAGTTCACCTCGTCGCCTCGTTCGTTCATTCCTCAAGGACACTCCCATGAAACTGCTCTCCGCTCTCGCGTCGGCAACGGCACTCTTCGTCTTCTGCGCGGGCGCCGCGAACGCGCAGGCCTGCAAGTCGCCCGTGCCCGACTCGGCGCTCGTCAAGAAGGGCACGCTGACCATGTCGGTCAACCCCACCCTGCCGCCGATGCAGTTCGTCGACCAGACGGGCGCGCTCAAGGGCATGCGCGTGGAACTCGGCGAGGCCATCGCCAAGCGCCTGTGCCTCACGCCCGAATACGTCCGCATCGAGTTCTCCGCCATGATCCCGGGACTGCAGGCGGGCCGCTGGGACGTCATCAACACCGGCATCTTCTACACGGAAGAGCGCGCCAAGCTGATGCAGATGCTCATCTACGAAGACCAGGCCATCAGCATCAGCACCGCCAAGGGCAACCCGCTGAAGATCACCAAGCCGGACGACCTGTCGGGCAAGAGCATCGGCGTGGAGCTCGGCGGCTTCGAGGAGCGCAAGGCGCGCGAGCTCGACAAGCAGCTCGCCGACAAGGGCATGAAGGGCATGACCATCCGCACCTTCGAGAACTTCGCCATGGCGTTCCAGGCGCTGCGCGCGGGGCAGGTCGAGGTGGCCCTGTCGATCGACTCGACGGGTGCCGAGTACCAGAAGCGCGGCGACTTCGAACGCGTGCTGCATGGCCTGTTCCCCACGCCCGTCGCGCTGGCCGCGCGCAACAAGGACCTGGCCGCCGCGATGGCCAAGGTCATGAACGACATGAAGGCCGACGGCAGCTTCCAGAAGCTGTTCGACCAGTACGGCGTCAAGGCCGTCGACGGCGCGGTGAGCGTCAAGGGGCCGGCGGGCTGAGCCCCGCCGCCATCGCCATCGAGCACACCAAGGAACACTCATGGGACAAGGCTGGAGCTGGTCGGGGTTCGTCGACTACCTGTTCAATCCGTACATCCTCAGCGGCGCGGTGACCACGCTGTGGCTCACGCTCGCGGCCATCGCGGGCGGGCTGGTCGTGGGCTGCGCGCTCGCGCTGGCCCGGCTGTCGAGCCGCCGGTGGATCGCGGGGCCCGCGCACTTCTACATCTGGGTGTTCCGCGGCACGCCGCTGCTGGTGCAGCTGATCATCATCTACACCGGGCTGCCGCAGCTGGGTCTGAAACTGTCGGTCATCGAGTCGGCGCTTCTGGGGCTGATCCTCAACGAGGCCGCCTACCTGGCGGAGATCGTGCGCGGCGGCATCCAGTCGATTTCCGCCGGCCAGACGAACGCCGCGCGCGCGGTCGGCTTCAGCAGCGCGCAGACCATGCGCTACATCGTGATGCCGCAGGCCATGCGACTGATCGTGCCGACGCTGGGCAACAGCATCAACGGCCTGCTCAAGACCACCTCGATCACCTCCGTGATCTCCATGGAAGAGCTGCTGCGCCGCACGCAGGTGTTGATTCAGGAGAAGTTCATGGTGCTGGAGCTGTTCGTGGTCGCAGCCATCTACTACCTGCTGATGACCACCGCGTGGGACTTCGTCCAGCGGCGCATCGAGCGCCACTACGGCCGTGCCTACGGCAACGCGAGCGCGCCGGCGGTGCCCGCCGAACCGGCGCTCGAGCAGCGCTAGAAAGAAAGCCTCCGGAGCACGCCTCATGACCACTTACGACCTGATCCTGCGCAACGCCGACATCGCCACCGCGGGTGACCGCTACACCGCCGACATCGGCGTGCGCGACGGGCGCATCTGCGCCATTGCGCAAGGCCTCGACGCACGCGCCGGCCACGAGATCGACGCGCGCGGCCGGCTGGTGACGCCCGGCGGCGTGGACGGCCACTGCCACTTCGACCAGCCGACCAGCGACGGCTCGCGCTTCGCGGACGACTTTCTCACCGGCACGCGCTCCGCGGCCTGCGGCGGCACCACCACCGTGCTGCCCTTCGCCGCGCAGCAGAAGGGCCACAGCATCCAGGAGGCGGTGGACGACTACCACCGCCGCGCCGACGGCAAGGCCGTGATCGACTACGCCTTCCACCTGATCGTGGCCGACGCCACGCGCGACGTGACGCAGCGCGAGCTGCCCGCATTGATCGAGAAGGGCTACACCTCCTTCAAGATCTACATGACCTACGACGACCTCAAGCTGGACGACCGCCAGATCATCGAAGTGCTGGCCACCGCGCGAAAGCACGGCGCCATGACCATGATCCACGCGGAGAACAGCGACTGCATCGCCTGGCTTACCGAGCAGTTGCTCGACGCGGGGCTCACCGCGCCGCGCTACCACAGCAGCTCGCGCCCCATGGCGGTGGAGCGCGAGGCCACGCACCGCGCCATCGCACTGGCCGAGCTGGTCGACACGCCGATCCTGATCGTGCACGTGTCCGGCCGCGAGGCGGTCGAGCAGATCCACTGGGCGCGCGGACGCGGCCTGCCGATCCATGCGGAGACCTGCCCGCAGTACCTGTTCCTGAGCGCCGAGGACCTGGGCATCGACCCCGACGATCCGATGCATGGTGCGCGCTGCATCTGCAGCCCGCCGCCGCGCGACAAGGCCAACCAGCAGTTCATCTGGAACGGGTTGTCGAGCGGGTTGTTCACCATCTTCTCGTCCGACCACGCGCCCTTCAACATGGGCGGCAGCGACGGCAAGCGCGTGGCCGGCGACGACGCGTCCTTCGACCGCATTCCCAACGGCATTCCAGGCGTGGAAACCCGCTTGCCGCTGCTGATGAGCGAGGGCGTGCTCAAGGGGCGCATCGACATTCACCGCTTCGTCGAACTCACGGCCACCAATCCGGCGCGGCTGTACGGCCTCTACCCCCGCAAGGGCACCATCGCGGTCGGCAGCGACGCCGATTTCGTCGTGTGGGACGTGTTCGCCCAGGGGCAGGAGAAACTGCTCACCAACAGCATGCTCCACCACGCGGTCGACTACACGCCCTATGAAGGCATGCAGCTTCGGGCGTGGCCTGGCGTCACCGTCTCGCGCGGGCGCGTGGTGTGGCAGGACGGCGAGTTCCTGGCCGAACCGGGGTCGGGGCAGTTCCTGCCCTGCCTGCGGCCGCGCGTGCCGAACGACGGCAATCCGCTGGACAAATGGCTTTGACGCAACCGGGCCGCACCGCGATGCGGCCCTGCTAAGCTCTCCCGCCCCCACCGGCCTGCTTCGCGGCCTCCCTCGTGGCCTTTGTTCCTTTTCGCATGCCCAGCCTTCCAAGCCCCACGCAGCCTGCCACCATCACGATCGCTCCGCTGGAGGTGCGGTCCGCCAGCCTTGCCGAGCAGGCGTACGAGCGGCTGCGCACGCTCATCCTGGACCGCCAGATCTCCGCCGGCAGCCCGTTGCAGGAAGCCCGGCTCGCGGAAGACCTGCGCATCTCGCGCACGCCGATGCGCGAGGCGCTCGTGCGGCTGGCGGGCGAGGGCTTGCTGGTGCGGCGCGACGCACGCTCCTATGCGGTGCGCGCACTGGGCACCAAGGAATACTTCGACTGCATGCGTGCGCGCGAAGTCATCGAAGGCGAAGCGATCGCCATGGCAGTCGGCAAGATCACCGACGCGGAGATCGATGCGCTGGAAGCCGACATCCAGTCGCTGAACGCCGGCGAACACAGCGAGACCGAGCACTGGCATTTCGATGACCGGTTCCACCTGCTCATCGCCAGGGCCAGCGGCAACGTGGTGTTTCCGCGCCTGGTGGAAGAGCTGCGCGTCAATGCCCGGCTCTTTCGCCTGCACAGCCCGCTGCACAGGCAGCCGGAAAACCACGACGAGCACGGCGCGATCATTCGTGCCTTGCGCGCAAGGGATCCGGAAAGCGCGCGCGTGGCCATGCGCGATCACCTGCGAAGCCTGCAGGAAGACGTCAAGCGTGCGCTGACCGAGTAGGCCAGGGTACCGGCGCGCCTTCTATTTCCCCTTTCCAGCCGCGCTTGCGGTGTCCGCGTTCGTCGAGCTGCGGCTGCCCTTGAGATAGAGCTCCACATCGGCCGCCTTGTCGCCGACCTTGGCAATGGCCTGGGCCAGCTGTTCGTCGGTCACGTCGAATTCGCGCGTCCAGCGCGCGACCTGCGCTGCGTCGCTCTTGTCGATGCGGGGTGTCGTGGAATCGCCTGAATTGGCCATGAGATGTCCTGTGCGAAGTGGGTGGGGAAGTGGGTGGGTTGAGAGAAATCCGTTCGAAGCGGCTGTCCAAAAATTAGGCCGCGTACCCTGCCCTTCTTGTAGGAGCACAGGCCCTCGCCTTGCGCGTGCGTGCCGTGGGCCGGGCTTCGACCGCGCGGCGGATCCGAGGCGGCTGCCCGAGCCCCCCTTTCAGTCCACTTCCACGCCCTCGTCCGAGGCCGCCGTGGCCGAGCCTGCGGTGCCCAGCATGGACGCCTCGATCTTGCGCACCTCGCGTCGCAGCTCTCGCGCCATGTCCTCGCGACGATCCGCGCCCAGCCGCCCGGAGATGGCCGCGATGCTGATCGCGCCGACGGGGTTGCCCTTCGGGAACGCCATGCCGATGGCTCCGGTACCCGGTGTCACCGCGCTGTCGAGGAACGCGTAGCCCTGTGCCCTGCCCCGTGCCACCGCCTCGCGCAGGAAGTCCGCGGTGAACGATGCGAACTTCTCGTAGCGGTGGCCGTTGGCCTGGATGATGGCCTCGGCCTCCGCCTCGGGCATGGCGCACAGCATCGACAGGCCGCCCGCGCCCACGCCCAGCGGCCGGCGGATGCCGATGTCCAGCGGCATCGCCTTGATGGGAAAGTCGCCGAGCGCGCGGTTGGTGCACACGGCCTCCATGCCGCTGCGCTCGCTGAGATAGAGCGTGTCCTGCGTGACGTCGGCCAGCCGGTGCAGTGCACCGTCGCACAGATCGCTCAGCCGGTAGCGCGGCCGCGCGAGCAGGCCCAGCTCATGCAGCAGCGGACCGAGAAAGTATTTGCGCGTGGCCACGTCGCGGGCGACCAGGCCTTCGATCTCCAGCCGCGCCAGCATGCGCGCGCAGGTCGATTGCGGCAGGCCGCTGGTGGCCGCGATCTCGCCGATGCGCATGCCGCGCCGCCCGCGCGACGCCACAACGCGGAGCATGCCGACCACGCGCTCGATGCTCTGCGTGCCGGTGCGAGTGCTCTCACCTTGTGGCGATTGTTTTTCCGCCATGTCTGGCCTCCTGCTTTTGTCACCTGGGTGTCGCTTTATATTGCATCCACATTGTGGATATTTAAGGGTTAACCTCATCCGGAGCCACACCGCTGCTCATCTGTAATTCATGGAAGACGGCAATACATGCCGCCACATTGTGGATATCCAAGGAATGCAGATGCCCCAGACGATGACCGAAAAGATCCTGGCCCGCGCGGCCGGGCTTGCCAGCGTTCGCGCCGGCGACGAAGTGCTGGCCCGCCCCGACTTCGTGATCGCCTACGACTTCCCCGGCTACACCGACGTGTTCTTCAAGGAGGCGCGTGAAGAGTTCGGCGTGGACAAGGTGCCCAGCCCCGAACGCTTCGTGCTCTTCATCGACCACATGGTCCCGGCCACCGCGCCCAAGGAAGAAGAGCTGCACAAGGTTACGCGCGCCTGGGGCAAGGAACAGGGCGTGCCGGTGCACGAGCGCGAAGGCATCGGCCACCAGGTGTCGGCCGAGCTCGGCTACGCCACGCCAGGCGCCTTCGCGGTGCACTTCGACGGCCACGTGAGCCAGCTCGGCGCCTTCGGCACGCTGGCGATGGGCGCGCGCAAGAGCGTGCTTGAAACCTTCGTGAGCGAGACCATGGCGCTGACCGTGCCCGGCACGGTGAAGATCGAAATCACGGGCACGCTGCAGCCTGGCGTGATGGCGCGCGACGTGTTCCACCACATGGTGCGCGTGCTCGGTCCGTCGTCCTGCCGCTTCAAGGTGGTGGAGCTGTGCGGCCCGGTGATCGACGCGATGAGCATCGAGGGCCGCCAGACCATCTGCGGCCAGGCCATGTTCCTCGGCGCGACCACCATGCTGATCGCGCCCGACGCGAAGACGCTGGCCTACGCCGAGGGCCGCTCGAAGATCGCGCTCGCGCCGGTGTACCCGGACGCCGGCGCCGTGTACGACCGCGAGGTCAGCATCGACGTGAGCGACCTCACGCCCATCGTGGTGGCGCCGCCGAGCCCCGCGAACACGCGCGACCTGAGCGAGTACGCGGGCCTGGAGGTGCACACGGGCTACCTCGGCTCCTGCGCCAGCGGCCGGCTGGAGGACCTTCGCGCCGCGGCCGACGTGCTGCGCGGGCGCCGCATCAAGCCCGGCTTCCAGCTGCACGTGGTTCCGACGTCGCAGGCGATCATGTCGCAGGCCGCCAGGGAGGGGCTCATCGCGACGCTGGTGGATGCCGGCGCGTTCATCAGCTCGTCGAGCTGCGACTACTGCTACGGCCGCATCGCGACCATGACCGATGGCCAGCGGGCGGTTTCCACCGGCACGCTCAACACGCCCGGGCGCATGGGCAGCGCCGACTCGGAGATCTTCATCTGCAACGCGGCGGTGGTCGCGGCCTCGGCGCTCGAAGGCTGCATCGCCGACCCCCGGCCCTACCTGGCGCAGGCTGCGCAGGCCCGCGCCCTCGAAGGGAGCGCCGCATGAGCATGCCGAATCTGCAAGGCCGCGCGGCCTGGATCTTCGAGGAAGACGACTTCGACATCGACCTGATCGTCGGCATCAAGAACA
Source organism: Variovorax sp. MPBD4-3 (assembly GCF_058809745.1). NCBI lineage: Bacteria > Pseudomonadati > Pseudomonadota > Betaproteobacteria > Burkholderiales > Comamonadaceae > Variovorax > Variovorax sp. MPBD4-3. The sequence continues at coordinate 177,889 of NZ_JBXASW010000006.1, read as the reverse complement.
TCAAGATCACCGACATCCACGAGCTCGCCGCCGTCACCATGACGAGCTACGACCCCGCCTTTGCCGCCTCGGTGAAGAAGGGCGACCTGCTGGTGGGCGGACACAACTTCGGCTACGGCCATCCGCACTATCCGGCGATGCGCGCGATGCGGCACCTGGGCGTGGCGGGCGTGATTGCCGAGTCTTTCTCGCCGGGTTTCTTCCGCGGCGAGATCAGCATGGGTTTTCCGCTCGTCACCTGCCCCGGCATCCGCGAGATCACCAGCCGCTGGGATGAACTGAAGGTCGACTGGGAGGCCAGCACGGTGACCCATGTGGCCAGCGGCAGGTCGCTGCCCTTCGAGCGGCTGTCCTCCGTGGAGCGCGGCACGCTCGAAGCCGGCGGCTTCATCCCGTACCTGAAGGCACGGCTCGCGCGGCAGGGCGAAACCCCTGCGGCCGCCTGAGCCCGGAGCGCAACGCATGCTGCAGATGATCGTGAGCGGCGTCGCCCTGGGCGCCATCTACGGGCTCATCGCCCTGGGCATCGTGATGGTGTTCAAGGCGACGGGCATCCTCAACTTCGCGCATGGCGAGGCGGCCATGCTGTCGGCGTTCACCGCGTACACGCTGGTGCGGCTGGGCCTGCCGATGTGGGCCGTGGTGCCCATCGTGCTGCTGTTCGGCGCGGCACTGGGCATGCTGATCGAGCGCTTCATCATCCGGCGCTTCATCGGCAAGGCGCTGCTGTCGTCGGCCATCTGCACGCTGGGCCTGTTCCTGATCTTCGGCGACCTCGCCATCTGGATCTGGGGCAAGGACACGCAGGAGCTGCCGAGCGTGTTTCCCGCCGCGCCCATCGACGTGGGCGGCGTGATCGTCTCGGGCATCGACCTGGGCATCGTGGGCGTGTGCGCCGCACTGGCCGCAGCGCTGTTCGCGTTCTTCCGCTTCACGCGGCTGGGCATCGCGATGCAGGCGACCATGGAGAACCCGACGGCCGCGCGGCTCATGGGCATTCCCATCAAGCGCATCTACTCGCTGGCCTGGGCGCTGTCGCACGTGATCGCGGCGGCCGCCGGGCTGCTGATCGCCCCGCTGACCTTCGTTCATTTCTCGATGATGCAGAGCGCCCTGCACTTCGCGTTTGCAGCGGCCGTGCTCGGCGGCATCGGCAGCATGCCGGGCGCGCTGCTGGGCGGCGTGATCATCGGCGTGACTTCCAACCTCACCGGCGCCTACCTGTCCTCCGAATGGAAGGACGCGGTGCCTTTCATCGTGATGCTGGCCATCCTGATCCTGCGCCCGCACGGGCTGCTGGCGCGGCGCCAGGTCAAGAAAGTCTGAGCAGGCACACCCCATGACACGCATCTTCGACTCGCGGCCCTGGCTGGCACCGCTGGTGTTCATCGCGCTCTTCGTGCTCGCGCCGCTCATCCCCGGCGGCTATGTGCTCTACATCTTCACGCTGGTGCTGATCTACACGCTCGCGTCCTTCGGCACCAACATCCTCACCGGCTACACCAACCTGATCTCGATGGCCGGGGCGGTGTTCTTCGGCATCGGTGCCTATGGCAGCGCCATTCTCACGACCCACTTCGGCATGCCGCTTGTGCTGTCGATGCTCATCGCCGCGGCGATCGCCACCGTGGTGGGCGTGTTGCTGGCGCTGCCGGTGCTGCGCCTGGAAGAGGTGTTCCTGGCGATCGCGACGCTGGGCTTCGTGATGATCTCGGTGGAGATCGCCAAGTCCGGCGGCGAGCTCACGGGTGGCGAGAACGGCATGGGCGCGCCCGGGCCGACGCTGTTCGGCTTCGCGCTGGGCGAGCGGGCCTACCACCTGTTCGTGGCGGTGGTACTGGGCGCGGCGCTGTGGGTGGCGCGCAACCTGTCGCAGAGCCATTTCGGACGCGGCTTTCTCGCGCTCAAGGGCAGCGAAACCGCTTCGCGCGCGCTAGGGCTCAACGCGACCAAGCTCAAGCTCATCGCCTTCGGCGTGTGCGCCTTCTACACGGGACTTTCGGGCGCGCTGTATGCGCCGGTGGTGCGCTTCATCGATCCGTCGCTGTTCAACATCATGGTGTCGATCAGCTTCGTGTCGATGGTGATCGTGGGCGGGCTGGGCTCGATCATGGGCTCGGTGCTGGGGGCGGTGTTCGTCATCGGCGCGCCGCAGCTGCTCACCTATTTCGGCTTCGACCAGTTCCAGCGCGCGCTGTACGGCGTGGCGATGATCCTGGCGCTGATGTTCCTGCCCGACGGGCTGGCCAGCCTGCTCAAGCGCAGGAAGCTGCCGGGCGCGGACGCGCCCGCAGGTGCGGAGGTGCCGCGATGAGGGCACTGATCGAAGGCACGCCCGTCGCGACCCGGACCCGGCCGGTCCCCGGCACCGCGCCCCTGCTGCGCCTGTCCGACGTGCGCATGAGCTTCGGCGGCATCGTCGCCGTGCAGGATGTCGGCTTCGACGTGATGCCCGGCACCGTGCATGCGCTGATCGGCCCGAACGGCGCCGGCAAGACCACGATGCTCAATTGCATCAGCCGCTTCTACACGCCGCAGAAGGGCACGATGCGCCTGCGCACGCCCACCGGCGAGCATGACCTGCTCAAGTGCAAGGCACACCAGATCTCGCGCCTGGGCATCGCGCGCACCTTCCAGAACCTGGAGCTGTTCTCGGAACTCACGGTGTTCGACAACGTGCTCATCGCGCGCTCCGGCGCCATGCGCTGCACGCTGGCCGAGGCGCTGCTGCGGCTGCCGCGCCAGCGCCGCGAGGAACGCGAGCAACGCGAACGCACGCAGCAGATCATCGACAGCCTGGCACTGGGCGCTCACGCTCACACGCTGGTGCGCGACCTGCCCTACGGCACGCAGAAGCTGGTGGAGCTGGCACGCGCCATGGCGCTGGAGCCGGTGCTGATGCTGCTCGACGAACCGGCCGCCGGCATGAACAACCGCGAGATCGATGCGCTGGGCGACACGCTGCGCCGGCTGCAGCAGGCCACGGGCGCGACGCTGCTGCTCATCGAGCACAGCATGCCGCTGGTGATGTCGATCTCCGACACCATCACCGTGATGCACAACGGCGCCTTCCTGGCGCAGGGCTCGCCGCGCGAGATCGAGCAGAACCCGGCCGTGGTCGAGGCCTATCTCGGAGGAGGCAAGAGTGGCAAACGCCGTTGAATCCCCCAAGCGCGCAGGCACGCTGCTGCGCGTGGACAACCTGAGCGCCGCCTACGGCAAGATCCGCGCGCTGCACGGCGTGTCGATCGATGTGCCGGCCGCGGGCATCGTGTGCGTGCTGGGTGCCAACGGCGCGGGCAAGACCACGCTGATGCGTGCGCTCTCCGGCCTGCTGCCGGTGGCCGGCGGCACCGCCGTCTTCGACGGACAAAGCATCGCCAACGTGCCGGCGGAACAGCTGGTGCGCCGCGGCGTGGTGCACGTGCCTCAGGGCCGCATGGTGTTCGCGCAGCTGTCGGTGAAGGAAAACCTGGTGCTCGGCGGCTACACCCGACCGGCCGCCGAGGTGCGCGAGGACATCGACCGCGTGCTCGGCTACTTCCCGCGTCTGAAGGAGCGCATCACCTCGCGCGCGGGCACGCTGTCGGGCGGCGAGCAGCAAATGCTGGCCATTGCGCGCGGCCTGCTGGCCAAGCCGCGCCTCCTGATGCTCGACGAGCCCTCGATGGGCGTGGCGCCCATCATGAAGGACGCCATCTTCTCCACGCTGCGCGACATCCGCGATCGCGAGCGGCTCACGCTGCTGATCGTGGAGCAGGACGCCGACATCGCGCTGGACATATCCGACGAAGGCTACGTGATCGAGACCGGCCGCGTCGTCATGCACGGGCCGGCGGCCGAGCTGGCCGGCAACGAGGACATCCGCCGCGCCTATCTGGGCGGCTGAGACGCACCTATTTCCCCCTATCAACGACAGGAGACACACCCGATGAAACACATTGCTTCGCGCCGCACGGTGCTCGCCACCACCGCCGCGCTGCTGGGCGTCGCCGCGCTGCCCACGCTCGCCCTTGCGTTCGAAAACAAGGCCGAAGGCGTGCTCGACAAGGAGATCGTGCTGGGCTCGTCGCAGCCGATGTCGGGCACGCTGGCCTACATGGGCAAGGCGGTGGACGAAGGCATCCGCACCTACTTCGACATGGTGAACGAGCAAGGCGGCGTGAACGGCCGCAAGATCAAGCTCATCACCTATGACGACGAGCTCAAGCCCGCGAAGTCGGTGGCCAACGCCAAGCTGCTGGTCGAGCGCGACAACGTGCTTGCGATGGTGGGCAACATCGGCCACGCCACCAACATCAGCGCCTACGAATACAGCTCTACGCGCAAGGTGCCGACCATCGGCGCGCTGAGCATCTCGGACCTCACGAGCACGCCGCCGCGCGAATTGCTCTACGTGCTGCCTTCGCCGCAATCGACGGAGACCGCTGCCTACATCGACTACGCGGTGGAGAAGCTGAAGGCGAAGAAGATCGCGATGCTCTACCAGAACGACGGCTGGGGCAAGCCGGCCTACGACATCGCTATCAAGCAGCTCGACAAGCATGGCCTGAAGCTGGTGGAGGCGCAAAGCTTCGAGCGCTTCGCCACCGACATCACCTCGCAGGTGTTCAAGCTCAAGCAGGCCGAGCCCGACGTGGTGATCGTCTATGCGCTGGGCCAGGAGGCGGTGCTGTTCTTCCGCGGTGCCGAAAAGCTCGGCTGGAAGCCGACCGTGTTCGGCGCGGGCGGGCTGAACGACCCCAAGTTCGTCGAGCTGCTGGGCAAGAGCCCGGCCAAGCTGTACGTGGCCTCCTACTACGACGCGGTGGAGGGCGACAACCCCGCCATCAAGGACTTCTTTGCGCGCTACACCAAGCTGTACCCCAAGTCGGCCCCCTCCTCCACGGCGCTGATGGGCTACTCGGCCGCGGCCGTGACCGTCGAGGCGCTCAAGCGCGCGGGCAACGAGCCCAGCCGCGCCAAGGTGGTGGCTGCGCTGGACGGGCTGTCGGGCTTCGACCAGAAGATCGGGCCGAAGATTTCCTTCCAGCCCATCAGCGCTGGCGGCTATGCGCGGCGCGGCCAGACCGGCGTGGCGCTGATGGAGCTCAAGGACCAGAAGTTCGTTTCGCTCGGCGGCTACATCGATCCCGTCAAGCGTTGATTCACGCCCGCAACACCCGCAAGGAGCGACTCTTCCAATGACCTCAGTTCGCAAGACGATGCGTGCGCGCATCACCTCAGGCCCCACGTTCTGGATGGCCGGCGCGCAGGACGCGCTGTCGGCCCTGCTCGTCGACCAGTCGGGCTTCGACGGCATCTTCACCACCGGCTTCGGTATCTCGGCGTCGCTGCTGGGCCAGCCCGATGTCGAGCTCTACACGCTCACCGAGAACGTGGGCGTGGTCAACCGCATCGCGAACATCGTGCGCAAGCCGATATTCGCCGACGCCGACACCGGCTACGGCAACGTGATCAACGTGGCGCGCACGGTGCGCGAGTTCGAGAAGACGGGCGTGGTGGCCATCTCCATCGAAGACCAGTTCAGCCCCAAGCGCTGCCCCGCGGCGGCCAGCACCATGCCGCTGGTGCCGGTGCGCGACGCGGTGGCGAAGATCCGCGCGGCGGTGGACGCGCGCCAGGACCCCGACTTCCTGATCGTGGCGCGCACCGACGCCATCGACCCGGCGGAGGCGACCGACCGTGCCTGCCAGTACGCCGAAGCCGGCGCCGACCTGATCCAGCCGATCTCGCGCACCTTCAAGGGCTTCGACGACCTGGTGAAACTCAAGGAGGCCACCGGCCGGCGCCTCTCGCTGCAGCTGATGCAGGGCCTGTGGATGGCCAGCCTGAGCCGCGCGCAGATCGAGTCGGTGGCCGCCTTCGCAACCTATCCCATCGTCACGCTCATGAGCACGGTGCATGCGCTGCAGGCCAACCTGGAGGTGCTGTCGCAGCGCCGCACCGGCGACGTCGATGGCCTGCCCGGCGGCCAGACGACGATGCCGGCGTTCAAGGAAATCATCGGCTGGAACGCGGTGGAGGAACGCCAGGCGTACTACGAGGTGGATGCGCCGGCGCACAAGCGCGCGGCCTGAGGCTTGCCGTGCGGGCTCGCGCGCGTCAGTCCATGCGCGGGCGCGATCCCTGTTCCCTTTCCACGAGAAAGTCGATCAGCGTCCGCACGGCCTGCGTCTGGTACCTGCTCGGCACGTAGAGCAGAAACTTCTGCGTCGACAGGAAGTCCAGGTTTTCTTCCTGCAACGCCAGCGCCTGCATTTCTCCGCGCGCAATGGGCGCCTGCACCATGTAGTCCGGCAGCAGGCCCACACCCAGGCCCTGCGCGATCGCGTCGCACAGAAAATGAAAGTTGGCCGAAATCAGCCGAGGCCGTGTCTGCAATGAACGGTGGCCACCGGCCTGCCCGCCGGCCATGCTCAGGCGCTCGCTGGTCTGCTGCGAGGTGATGAGCGGCAGCCGCTTGAGTTCTTCCAGGCTCGTCGGCATTCCATGCCGTGCGATGAACGACGCGGTCGCACACGCCACGTACCGCACGCGCCCCAGCTCGCGGGCAATCAACTGCGCCGGTGGCTCGGCCATGACGCGCACCGCGAAATCGACCGAGCCCTTCACCAGCTCCTCGATGTCGTTGTCGAAGATCACGTGCAGCGTGATCTCCGGATGCCGCTCCATGAACTCCGCCAGCCAGCCCGACATGCGCAGCTGCCCGTAGCCGCTGGGCACGCTCAGGCGGATCATTCCCTGCAGGCCCTTGCCGAGGCTGCTCACGGCTTCGGCCGCGGCCTTCACCTCGTGGCGTACGGCACGCCCGTGCTCGTACAGCTTCATGCCCAGCTCGGTGGGTTCCAGCTGGCGCGTGGTCCGTCGCAGCAGCTGCGCACCGAGTTCACGCTCGAAGCGGTTGATCCGCTGGCTCACGTTGGCCCGGCTCATGCCCAGCATGGTGGCGGCCTTGCTCAGGTTGCCGGCTTCGATGATGTCGACCAGCAGGCCCAGGGCTTGAACATCCATTGTCAATTTCAGATTTACATAAATGTCAAAAAACCGAACGATTGTAAATTTTTAGGCGGCGGCAAATAATCCGGGCATCCCCTGCCAGCCGCCCGCACGCATCGCAAGGCCCGTCCTGCGGTTGCCGTCCGTCTTCGCTTGTTCTCGTTCGCCTTCGCCCGTCCGTCCCCCATGCCTCAAACCGCTCCCGTCCAGCCCCTGGCTGGCCTACGTGTTCTCGACCTGTCCCGCGTGCTCGCGGGCCCGATGTGCGCCATGGCGCTGGCCGACCTGGGCGCCGACGTCATCAAGGTCGAGCACCCCAGCCGCGGCGACGACACGCGCGACTGGGGCGTGCGCGTGGGCACCCGCAACACCTCGTATTTCAACAGTGCCAACCGCAACAAGCGCTCCGTCACCATCGACCTGCAGTCCGCCGCGGGCGTGCAGATCGCGCGCGAACTCGCCGCGAGATCGGACGTGGTCATCGAGAACTTCAAGGTCGGCGGCGCCGACAAGCTGGGCCTGGGCTACGAGCAGCTCAGCGCGTCGAACCCGCGCCTGGTCTACTGCTCCATCTCCGGCTATGCGCGAAGCACCTCGGAGGCACAGCGCCCGGGCTACGACCTGCTGGTGCAGGGCGAGGCCGGCATCATGGCCATGAACGGCGAAGCGGGCCAGGGGCCGCTGAAGTTCGGCGTGGCCGCGGTCGACATGTTCACCGGCATGTACGCGGGCCAGGCCATCCTCGCCGCGCTGTACGAGCGGCACGCCACGGGACGCGGGCGCCATGTGCAGATGGCGCTCTACGACTGCGGCCTGATGATCACCTCTTACTACGGCATGGAGGCCCTGCTGAAGGCGGGCGATCCGCCCAAGTTCGGCAACGCGCATCCTTCGATCGTTCCCTACGGCGTCTTCGATGCCGTGGACGGCCCGGTGGTCATCACCGTGGGCAACAACGGCCAGTTCGTGCGCTTTTGCGAGCAGGTCGTCGGCCCGCCCGAGTGGGCCGCCGACCCCCGCTTCGCCACCAACACCGGGCGCTCGGCCAACCGCGAGATCCTGCTGCCGCTGGTGCGCGCAGCCCTGCGCGGGTTGAGCCGCCGCGAGTTGCTCGCCAGCCTGGCGGCGGCCGGCATCCCCTGCGGCGAAGTGCTGGGCATGTACGAGGCGCTGACCTCGCCGCGCACCGCCCAGGCCAACCTGCTGCACCACTTCGACGACGCGGAGGCCGGGCCGCAGAGCGTGCTCGCGCCTCCCTACGTGATGGACGGCGAGCGCACGCCCGTGCGCCGGCCGCCGCCCCACCTGGGTCAGCACACCGACGAGGTGCTTCGCGAAGTGCTGGCCATGGACGACCAGGCCATTGCCGCGGCGCGCGCGCAGCAGGCGATCTGACCCGCCGCGGCCGCACGCCAGGACACCCTTTCATCTTTCAGAAAGAACAGACATGAACCAAGCTCACATCATCAGCCGCCGCCACCTGCTGGCCACCGGCGCCGCAGGCGCACTTTCCACCCTGGGCCTGCCGGCCTTCGCGGCAGACGCCGAATGGCCGGGCAAGATCGTCAAGATGGTCGTGGCCTTCCCCGCGGGCGGCCCGACCGACACGGCCGCGCGCATCACTTCGCAGAAGCTCGGCGAACGCCTGGGCACCTCGATCATGGTGGACAACCGCCCCGGCGCGTCCGGCTCCATCGGCACGGCCCAGTTCATCAAGTCGCCGGCCGACGGCAACACGCTGTCGATGTTCGGCATGCCGGCACTGCTGGCGCCGCTGCTGTACAAGAACGGCGCCTACGACGTGGAGAAGGACTTCATGTGCGTGGCGACCGTGTACGACCTGCCCATGGCCATCGTCGTCAACCCGACGCTGATGCCGGGCGTGGACTCGCTGCAAAGCCTCATCGCCCATGCCAAGGCCGCGAAGACGCCGCTGAACTACACCAGCTCGGGCGCGGGCAGCTTCGGCCACCTGGCCATGGAGCAGCTGAAGGACCTGGGCGGCTTCGACATGCAGCACGTGCCCTACCGCGGCAGCGCGCCGGCCGTGACCGACCTGCTGGGCGGCCAGCTCGGCGTGATGTTCGCGGACGTGGTCGCGGCCCTGCCGCACATCAAGTCGGGCAAGCTGCGCGCCGTCGCCGTGAGCTCGCCGCGCGGCAACGTGCTGCTGCCCGGCGTGAAGACGGTCTCGGCCCAGGGCTTCCCCAACTTCGACTTCGATTCGTGGGGCGGCCTCATCGCACCGCTGGGCACGCCCGCATCGGTGGTGGCACGCATCAACAAGGAGCTCTCCGACATCCTGTCCAAGGACAAGGACGTGCAGGACAAGCTGGTCCACGCCGGCGCCATCGCCGCGTACCAGCCTGCCGCGGCCATGCGCAAGCGGCTGTCCGCGGATGCCGCGCGCTGGACCAAGGTGGCCAAGGACAAGAACATCAGCGCCGTGTGAGTCTTCGCGGCCCGACTCAGCTTCCCGAAATGCTGGAGACCGTGTCCGGCATCCGCTTCGGGGGCCTCGCACCAGGCATCAACCGGCGAATCCCGCGAGCAGCGCATTGAACTTCCCCGCGTTCTCGATGAACATGAAGTGCGAGCCCGCTTCCCCTTCTTCGAAGATCTCCACCCTGGCGCCGGGCACCTGGGTCGCCTCCCACCGCATGCAGCTGTGCGGCACCAGGCTGCCCTCGCCGCCGATGAAGAGCGTCGGCCGGTCGATGCGCGGTAGCACCTCGCGCCAGTCCTGGTGGCAGTGGTTGTAGAGCAGGTCGGCCGCCGCAGCGCGTGGCATCTTCAAGTTCATGTCGACGATCCACTGGAAGGCCTCGGCGGGCATGTCGGCCGTGACCATGGAGCGCAGGAAGCCGACCGTGGCCTCCACCCCGCCCGCGCCTCGCAGTGCATTGGCGGTCTCGACCACGCTGTCGGCCGTGAAGATGGGGCCGTAGTCGGCGACCTGCTGGTCGGTCCACTCGGGGTTGCGCGTGAGGCATGTCGCCTGGTCGCAGAACACGTACCGGCCGATACGCCCGGCTGCGAACAGGTCGAAGTGGCACCAGAGCACCGAGCAGCCCATCGAGTGGCCGACGATGGTCACGTCACGCAGGTCGAGCGCGACCAGCGCATTCTGCAGGTCGGCCGCAAGGCGCGGGATGCGGTAGCCTCGCCCGGGCTTGTCCGAATCGCCATGGCCGCGCAGGTCGAACGCGATCACGCGATACCGGTCCGCCAGGCCTTCCAGTTGGTACCTGTACTGTTCGGCCGTTTGCGACCAGCCCGGTATGAGCACCAGGGGAGCCCCGTTGCCGGCCTCCAGGTAGCTCAACCGGACGTCGCCGTCCACGGCGACGGTCTTGCGGGCGATGCCTGTCTTGGTTTCCATGCTTTTCTCCTTGGTGTGCGCAAACGGTTGAATCTCAGAGGAACCCGATGGAAAGCCACGGAATGGCCGCCACGGCCGTGGTGCCGACGAGCAGGGCCAGCATGTAGCCGACGATGGGCCTGATGCCTTCGTCGGGCCGCACGCGGCCGATGGCGCAGGCAGCGTAGTAGCCCACGCCCAGGGGCGGCGCGAACAGGCCCAGCCCCATCGACAACACGACGACCATGGCGTAGTGCACTTCGTGGATGCCCAACTGCCGCGCAATCGGAAACAGCAGCGGGCCGAACAGCACGATGGCCGGTATGCCCTCGAGCACGGAACCCAGCACCACGAAGGCGACGAGCGATACCGCCAGGAACATCGGCGCGCCGCCGGGCAGGCTGCCCATGACCTCCGCCAGCCAGCGCGAGAAGCCCGATTGCGTCAGCCCCCAGGCCATGGCGGTGGCCGTGCCGATGATCAGCAGGATCGCGCCCGACAGCGAAGCGGTGGCCACGAGCATCGGGCCCAGCCGCCGCCAGTCGAACTGCCGGTACACCACGATCCCGGCGACCGCGGCATAGACGATGCCGATGGTCGACACCTCGGTCGCCGTGGCCACGCCTTCGACGACCGCCGCACGGATCACGAACGGCAATGCCAGTGCGGGCAGTGCCACCAGGCCCAGCTTCAAAACCTGCCGCATCCCGGGCCGCGCGACACCGCTCAGGTCGTCGTGCCGATTGCGCACGTACACCACCACGCACAGCATCAGGCCCAGGACGACGGCCGGCAGCAGGCCGCCCGTGAACAGCGCCGCGATCGACACGCCCGTGACCGAGCCGATGGTGATGAGCACGAGGCTGGGCGGCACGGTCTCGGTTTGCGCGCCGGTGGCCGCGAGCAGCGCCACCAGTTCGCCCTCGGCGGCGCCGCGCTTCTTCATCTCGGGGAACAGCGCTGGCGCGATGGCCGCCATGTCGGCCGCCTTGGAGCCCGAAATGCCCGACACCAGGTACATCGCCCCCACCAGCACATAGGAGAGGCCTCCCCTCACATGCCCCAGCATGCTGGCAAGGAACGAAACCATCGCCTTCGCCATGCCCGTCATCTCGATGAGCAGGCCCAGAAAGACGAATAACGGCACCGCCAGCAGGATGAGGTGCGACATGCCTTCGTCCATGCGCCCGACGATCACGGGCAGCGCGGTGTCGGTGGTCAGCGCGAGGTAGCCGAAGGTGCCGAGGCCGAATGCGAACGCGATGGGAATGCCGCACAGCACGCAGGCCAGCACCACGCCGACGAAGAAAACCAGCAGGTTGAGCCGGCCCAGGTCTTCGAACACCGCGCGGCCCAGGATGAATGCCGCGATGAGCGTCACGACGATCGCCAAGGCCTGCAACGACGTCTTCCAGTCGAAGTCGCGCAACAGCCGCAGCGCCGCGAACATGGCCATGAGCGCCACGCCCACCGGCAGCGCGGCGGCGCGCCAGGCGTTGGAGATGTCCAGCGCCGGCGTGGTGATGAAGCGCTCTTCCGACGCGTATTCCCACGCAGGCCACACCACCATCGCCAGGAAAGCGAGGGCTGCGTAGAGCGACACGGCCTCGGCGAAGCGGCGGCGCGTCGGCGGCAGTTTCGACACCAGCGCGGTCATGCGCATGTGCTCGCCGCGCCGCAGCGCCACCACCGCGCCCAGCATGGCGAGCCAGATGAAGAGCATCGAAGCGAGTTCGTCCGACCAGATCAGCGGCTGGTGCAGCACGAAGCGCGCGACCACGCCCGCCAGCAGCACCACCACGTCGGCCAGCACCAGGGCACCGGCCGCGCCGTCCACCAGCGCGCCGAGCAGCCGCTCGATGCGCGAGGTCAACGATGGCAACGAGCTCGGGTCGGCCTCGTTGGCCGCGTCGCCGTGGCCGTGGCCGTGCGCGCCCGCCGGGTCTTCCACGGTCGGGGAACCCGCGTGATGCTCGGGCGGCCGCGCCGCCGGGCGCGGCGCGTTCATGCGAGCTTGCCCGCGCTGCGCTCCAGCAGCGCCCATGCTTCGTCGCCGTACTTGGCTTTCCACTCCGCATAGAAGCCGGCCTTGCGCAGCTGGTCGCGGAAGGCGCCGGGGTCGGGCTGGCTGACCTGCATGCCCTTGGCAGCGAGCTCCTTCTGCAGGTTGGCGTTGAGCTCGGCGACGTCGGTTCGCTCCTTCAGCGCCGCCGCGTTGATGTGCTTCGCGACGATGGCCTGCAGCGCGGGCGGCAGCTTGTCCCATGCACGCTTGTTGGCCAGGAACCAGAAGCCGTCCCACATGTGGTTGCTCATCGAGCAGAACTTCTGCACTTCGTAGAGCTTGGCGGTCGAGATGATGGCAAGCGGGTTCTCCTGCCCGTCGACGATCTTCGTCTGCAGCGCGGAATACACCTCGGCGAAGTTGATCGACGTGGGCGCGGCATCCAGCGCCTTGAACATCGAGGTCCACAGCGGCGACACCGGCACGCGGATCTTGAAACCCTTCAGGTCTGCCGGCGACGCAATGGCCTTGTTCGACGACGTGATCTGCCTGAACCCGTTGTCCCAGATCTTGTCCATGGCCACGATGTTGGACTTGGCGATCTGCATGCGGATATGGCTGCCCAGGTCCCCGTCCATGGCCTTCCATACGCTCGCGTAGTCGGGAAATGCAAAGCCCACGCCGCTGATGGAGGCCGCGGGCACCAGCGTCGACAGGATGAGTCCCGACAGCGTGAAGAACTCGACGCCGCCCGCGCGCAACTGGCTCAGTACGTCGGTGTCGGAGCCCAGCTGGTTGTTCGGGAAGATCTGGATGTCGACCTGGCCGCTCGTCTCCGCGCGGATCGCGTCGGCCATCTCCTTGGCCCGGATGTTCATCGGGTGCGAGACCGGCAGGTTGTTGGCGTACTTGTAGTTGAAGACGTTCTTCTGCGCGAAGGCGTGGCGCAGGGGCATGGCGAGGCTGGAAGCAGCGGCGGCGGTGCGCAGCACGGTACGGCGGTTGATGTTCATCTGTTGTCTCTATGTTCTGGTTAGTCTTGAATCCGATCGTCCGGGGAGAAAAGGCAGGCTCAGTGGGTGGTGGCCTCCCCGATCTCTCCGCGCTCCGAAAGGAGCCGGCGTATTTCGTTCTTGGTGACCTTGCCGTAGCCTGACTTGGGCAGCGACTCCCAGAAGAAGACGCGCCGCGGCCAGCGGTACCTGGCGCAGCGGCCGTCGAGGTGGCCCAGGATGTCTTCGGTCGTCACGCCTTCGCGATCGCACACGAGCACGGCCACGCCCACCTCGCCCCACTTGGCGTCGGGCAGGCCCAGCACGGCGGCCTCGCGCACGGCGGGGTGCGTCAGCAGGATCTCCTCGACCTCGCGCGGGTAGACGTTGGAGCCGCCCGAGATGTACATGTCCGACTCTCGGCCCGTGATGTAGAGCAGGCCCTGCGCGTCCATGCGCCCCAGGTCGCCCGTGTGGAACCAGCCGCCGCGAACCGCCTTGGCCGTGGCCTCCGGGTTGTTGAAATATCCCGCGAACACGGCCGGTCCTCGGCAGCAGATTTCTCCGACGGCGCCGGCCGGCAGCCTTTGCATCTGCTCGTCGAGGATCGCGACTTCCATGCCGGTGCGCGGCCGCCCGCATGAGCCGATGTGCGCGTTGGCATCCGCGTCGTCGGCCGAGTGCATCGTCGGCGGCAGCACCGTGATGCAACCTGTCACCTCGCCGAGGCCGAAGTACTGCACGAGCACCGGCCCCAGCTTCTGCAAGGCGCGCTTCTGGTCGGCGCGGTACATCGGGGCGCCGGCGTAGATCACGTAGCGCAGCGAGCGGTGGTCGAACTCGTCGACCGACGGGTCTTCGACCAGCATCTTGACGATGGTCGGCACTGTGAAGAGGTTGCTGACCTTGTGGCGCTCGACCAGCGACCAGAACGCGCGCGGCTCCAGCCGGTCCGACGACGGCAGCACCGTGGCCGCGCCGCGCGCGACGTTCAGCAGCGCATGAATGCCCGCGCCGTGCGACAGCGGCGCCACGGCGATGGAGCAGTCGTTTTCGGTCGTGCCGGGAATCAGGTCGGCGAGATGGTTGGCGACGACGAAGGCGAGCTGGCCGTGCGTCAGCACGGCCGCTTTCGGTTTGCCGGTCGTGCCCGAGGTGTAGAAGTACCACAGCGGCGTGCCGGCCTCGACATCGGCAACGGACTTTTGCGCGCCCGCATTGGCGGCGATCAGCGCCTCGTAGCCCTGTTCGCCCTGGCGCGGCGCCCCGATGGTGACGACGTGGCGCAAATGCGCGCTGGTACCGCGCACGGCGTCGACGTGCGCGGCAAAGCCGTCTTCGGCCAGCATCACCGTCGCCTCGCTCGAGCTGCCCAGGTAAGCCACTTCGGGAGGCGTGAGCCGGAAGTTGACCGGCACCCATACCGCACCCATGCGGAATGCGGCCCAGCAGCTCTCGAACAGCGCGAGGTTGTTGCGCGACTGCACGAGCAACTTGTGGCCGCGCTGCATGCCCAGCGCGCGCAGCCCCTGCACGAGCGCATCGACGCGCGAGTCGATCTCGTGCCAGGTCCAGCTGCGGTCCTCGAGGATCAGGCCGGCGCGCGCAGGAAACAGCGCCGCCGTCTGCGACAGCAGCACCGACAGGTTCGCGGCCTGCGCCTGGCTCATGCCGCCTCCAGCACGCTGAGGTAGTTGGCGACGGCGGCGCCGCCCATGTTGAACACGGCGCCGGGCTTGCCCGTGCCCACCTGCATGTCGCCGGCCGTGCCGGTCAACTGCATCGCTGCCATCACATGCTGCGACACGCCCGTCGCGCCGATGGGGTGGCCGCGCGACTTCAGGCCGCCAGAGGGGTTCACGGGCAGCCGGCCGTCCTTGCGCGTCACGCCGTCGAGAATCGCGCGTGCGCCCTGCCCGTGCGGCGCCAGGCCCATCGCCTCGTACTCCAGCAATTCGGCGATCGTGAAGCAGTCGTGCGTCTCGACGAAGCCAAGATCGTCGAGCGTGAGCCGTGCCGCTTCCAGGCCGCGCCGCCACGCCAACGCCGCACCTTCGAAGCGCGTCGGGTCGCGCCGCGACAGCGGCAGGTAGTCGTTGACCTGCGTTTGCGAGCGCCAGCGCACCGCCGGCACCTTGGCCGACCCGACGGGCGTCGACGAGATGACCAGCGCCGCCGCGCCGTCGGACACCAGCGAGCAGTCGGAGCGCTTGAGCGGTCCCGCGACGAAGGGGTTCTTGTCCGACGGATTGCGGCAGAAGTCGAACCCCAGGTCGCGCCGCATGTGCGCATGGGGGTTGTGCACACCGTTGGCGTGGTTCTTGGCCGCGATGGCCGCGAGCGCATCGCTCTGGTCGCCGAAGCGCTCGAAGTAGCCGCCCGCGATGTGGCCGAACACGCCCGCAAAGCCTGCGGGCGTCGTGCCTTCCTCCTTCACGTAGGAGCAGCGCAGCAGCGTCTGCGCGATGACCGGGCCGGGCACCGCGTTCATGATCTCGAAACCCACCACCAGCGCGTGGCGCACGCGGCCGCTCTTCACTGCGTCCAGCGCGGCCCAGATGGCGGCCGAACCCGTGGCGCATGCGTTCTCCAGCCGCACGGCCGGCACGTGGCGCAGGCCGGGCACGGCCAGCGCGACCAGCGACGCGCTGAAGTCCTGCGGCACGAAGCCGCTGTTGAAGTGGCCGACGAAGATGCCGTCGATGTCCGCGGCCTCGAGCCCGGCTGTCTGCAGCGCGGGCTCGACGGCGTCGCGGATCAGTTGCTCGCCGTCGGCCGCGTCGAGCTTGCCGAAGGGCGTGTGGCCCCAGCCGATGATGTAGCTGTCGTTGCTCATGGGCTTCGCTCCTCAGGCGTGGTCGGCCTGCGCGGTGGCCGCGCCCCGGCGCAGCGTCGGCAGGCCGACGCCGGCAGCGTCGAAGCCGCCGTCCACCGCAATCACCTGGCCATTGATGAAGCTCGCCGCATCGCTGCACAGGAAGCCCACAGCGTTGGCCATTTCCTCGACGCTGCCGTAGCGGCCCAGGGGAATGGCGTCGACGTAGTCGGAGCGGATCGCCACGCTGTGCACCAGCTTGGCCATTTCGGTCTCGACCGGGCCGGGCGCGATCACATTCACGCGCACGCCCGCATTGCCCAGCTCCACCGCGTACTGCTTCGTGAGGTGGATGAGCGCCGCCTTGCTGGTGCCATAGGCCACGCGCAGCGTGCTGGCGCGCAAGCCCGAGATCGACGCCACGTTCACCACCGCACCCCTGCCGGCCTCGACCATCGAAGGGCTGAATGCCTGCGTGCAGAGGAAGGCGCCGTCGAGGTTGGTGCCCATCACCGAACGCCAATCGGCGAAAGAGGTGTCCGCGATGCGCTTGAACACCGCGACGCCAGCGTTGTTGACCAGCGCGTCGACGCGGCCGAAGCGGCCGGCGACGGCCTTGGCCGCGGCGGCTACCTGCGCCGCGTCGGACACGTCGCAGTGCACGCCCAGCACGCGATCGGGCAAGGCGAGTTCGGCGACGGCCGCATCGAGCGTGGCATGGTCGTTGTCGAGCAGCGCGACGTGGTAGCCGTGGGCCAGGAACCACTGTCCGATGGCAAGGCCTATGCCGCGCGCGCCTCCGGTGACGACGGCGACGCGGGGAAGGAAGGGGGTGTCTGTCATGGTTGCCTTGGGGTTTTCGAAATCAGGAATCTTCGGAAGGAAGCCACTCTTCGAGCGTGATCTCGAAGGTGACGCAAACAGCGTTGGCGCCGGCCACGAACGGACCGCCGTGGACCCGGCCTTCGGTGTCGGCGACCACGCCCGTGAGGGCCGCGCGCAGCGTGCCGTCGGGCTGCAGGCGCACCTCGCCGGCCAGGCTCACGATTTCCACGGCGGGGCCGCGAACCACCTGGCACGCGCCGTCGGGCCGCTCCAGGCATGCGTCGATGAGGCTGCCGAGCGCACCGCGCACGAAGGCATGGCGCATGCCCTGGGCCACGCAGAGTTTTTCCACGCTCTGCACCAGGTCTTCATTGGGGCCGATGCGCGCGTAGGCCACGCGGCCCATGCGGCCGCGCTCCACCAGGCGAACGTCAGCCATGGGCCACCGCCCGCGCCTGGGGGCGCATCAGCGGCATGCGCGTTTCTTCGTCGTAGGCCACGCGCAACTCGAAGCTGTCCAGCGCGGTCACCACCACGGTGACGGGACTCCGGCCGACCGACGTGCGTTCGGCCAGGATGTGCCCGCCGCGCACGCGCCCGTCGACTTCGCGGAACACGCCATGGCAATGGACGACGGGGCCGCCGTCGGCGCGGCGGCCCATCGTGGCGTTGCCGAAGATCAGGCGCGCTCCGCGCAGCGCCTCCGGGGCGCCGTAGGTCGCGAGCACACGGCCGGCGGGATCGGGCAGCGCCGTGCAGAAGCTCAGGTGTTCAAGTTCGCCGTCGATGAGCGTCATCGAAGCGCTGGCCACGTCTTCGGCGGCCAGCGCCTGCACCAGGCTGTCGTGCAGCGTGCGTCCCGCGGGCAGCGACAGCCGGAAGTGCCTGCCCTTGTCGGCATGCATGTGGGCGATCCGCACAGGACCGTAGGGGCCAGGGTGAACCACGGTCCGTGCTCGTGGCAGGGCCGTCGCTTTTTCGGTCATCTCTTTGTCTCCTTGGGGTGCGGCAGCGGGTAGCGCCAGCGTCCTCGGAGCAAAGTCTAGGATCGGACATCCATAGCAACAAATCTACAATTCATATCGATCAATACAGGATTCAGATCGATGGAACTGCGCCACCTCCGCTGCCTCGTCGCTGTGGCCGAAGAGCTCCACTTCGGCCGTGCCGCGCAACGCCTGCACCTGTCGCAGCCGCCGGTGAGCCTGGCCATCAAGGAGCTGGAAGACGAACTGGGCGTGGCGCTTTTCGAGCGCACGTCGCGTCGCATCGCGATCACGCGCGCGGGCGAAGACGCGCTGCACGACGCGCGCGCCGTTCTCGCGGGCATGGAAACCATGCGCCGCCGCGCGCAGGACGGCGCGGCCGGCATCATGGGCTCGATCGCCGTCGGCTTCATCAGCCTTCCCGCCTATTCGTTCCTGCCGCCGACGCTGCGGCGTTTCAACGAGGCGCACCCCCGGGCCAGTGTGGCGCTGCGCGAAGGCATCACCGAGCAGATCGTCTCGGACGTCGAGGCCGGCCACCTCGACGTCGGCATGGTGCTGCAGCCGTCCGACATGCCGGCCACGCTCGGCTCGCGGCTGGTGCAGAAGGACACGTTGATCCTCGCCCTGCCCGAGGCCCACCCGCTCGCGGGCACGGGGCCGGTGGCCCTGGAGAAGTTCTCGAGCGAACGCTTCCTGGGCTTCGAGCGCCACATCGGCCCGCAGATGTTCGATGCCATCGTCGCGACTTGCATGCGGCGCGGCTTCAGCCCGCTGATGTTCCCTGCGCGGCAGATGAATACCATCGTGAGCCTGGTGTCGGGCGGCGTCGGCATTGCGCTGGTGCCGGCATGCGTGAAGGCGCTGCACCGTGAAGGCGTGGTGTACCGGTCGCTGAAGGGCGAGAAAACCTACGTCGACACGCTGGTGGTCTGGCGCAAGTCGGACGAGTCGCCGTTGGTGAAAGCCCTGTTGGCCTTGCTGCCGGACGAAGGCGCGAGCCGGCGCACAAGGGCAGTTCCTGCGGAGACGAAAGGCAGGCTCTGAACATCGCCAGGGGCGTCATCTTGTCCAGGAGCCCTGTCGCCCGGGTCGCCGGTCACCGTCGGACCGGCGCCGGCTGACGCTGACGCTCGCCGTCGGTCTTCGATGCGCGCAGTGCCGCGCTTCGCTGCGCGAACAAGGCGGCCCATTCCTGTGCGGGCATGAAGCTCGGGTCCGAGCGCACCACGCGCTCGGTCTGCGTCCAGATCGCTTCGTCGGTCTCGTCGAGGTCCAACGGATCGCCGTGCGGCTGGCTGACGTACCACGGTGTGTCGAGGTAGACCTCGACCGTGTTGTCCTCCGGGTCCATGCAGTAGATGGACAGCGCGTTGCCATGGTTGAGGCCGCGCATCTTCGTCGCGCCCAGCGACAGCGCGCGACGGCGCGCTTCGCGCAGGTGGTCGATGGTGTGGATCTTGAACGAGAGCTGCATCACGGTGCTTGGCGCATCCGCGCCGCGGCCGCCCGCCAGCACCAGTTGGTGGTGCTGGTCGTCGCGTCCGCTGAGGAACACCAGCTCGTAGCGGAAGGTGCCGCCGACACCGCGGTCGGTCTCCTGCATGTCGAACACGCCGGTGTAGAAGCGCTTCATCACCGCCAGGTCGCGGCAGAAGATGCCGCAGTGCGACAGGTTGGGAATGTAGGGTGTGCTCAAGACGGTCTCCGCCGGTTTCGGGTTCGTCGGTTGGGGGTTCACGGAACGAGGACAAGCTTGCCGAGCGCGCCGCCGCGGTCGAGCAACTCGTGCGCATGCCGCGCCTCGGCCAATGGCAGCCGGGTGGCGCGCGGCGCGCGCACCCGGCCCGCGGCCATCAGCGCGATGGCCTCCTCCATCAGGCCGCGCCGATGCGTGATGTCGCTGTCGACGGTGTGGATGGAGAAGGTGCGGATCGCCAGGCTCTTGCCGAGCAGCTTGCGCAGTTCGTCGAACACATCGCCCGCGGGCGGGCCCGCGAGGATGTTGTAGGAGACCGCCATGCCGAAAGGCGCGAGGGAGCGAAGGCAGGCGATGAAGAGCGCACCGCCCACGTGGTCGAAGGCCAGGTCGGCGCCGCGCCCGCCGGTGAGCGCCATCACGCGTTCAGGCAGCGTCGCAGGGTCGCCGTCGATGACCTCGCTGGCGCCGTTGTCCAGCGCGAAGGCGCGCTTCTCGTCGGACGAGGCGGTGCCGATCACGCGCAGACCGCGCGCACGGGCCACCTGCGCGACCGCGGTGGCCACGCCGCCCGCCGCGCCCGGCAGCAGCACGGTCTGCGCGGGCAGGTTGCCGTTGCTCGCCAGCAAGGCGATGGCCAGCTGGAAGTTGCCCAGGCTCACGGCGTCGTCGAAGCCCAGCGCCGGCGGCAGCACGAAGGGCGCAGCCTCGCTCACGCAGATGCATTCGGCGTAGCAGCCGCCGCGCTGCGCGAGTTCGCGCGCGCTCACGAGCACGCGCTGGCCCACCGACAGCCGCGTGACGCCGGCGCCGACCGCGTCGACCGTGCCCGCCATCTCGTTGCCCGGAATGGCCGGCAGCGGCGGCATCCACTTGTAGGTGCCGTTGCGGATGAGCACGTCGGGCCCGCCCGCGCCGATGGCGGCCGCCCGAACCCGCACCTGCCCCGGGCCGGGCTCGGGCAGCGGCAGGTCCACCAGCCGCAGGACTTCGGGGCCGCCCGTTTCGGACAACTGCACGGCGCGCATGGTTTGCGTCGCCATGCTCAGCGCTGCCCGTCGTTCACGCTGACCTGCTCCTTGGCGAGGCCGCCCAGGCGCGAATGGATGCGCCCGCCGTCGGCCATCACCAGCGCGAAGAGGATCTCGTCGGGCCGGGGCGCGTCCTGGATGCCCACCTCGACCGTGTTGAAGTGGCTGCGCACGTAGGCTGCGTGGATGTAGTGCAGCGGCACCATCAGCCGGTAGCCGGTGGCGGCTACCGCCTTGGCCGCGGGCACGATGGCCTTGGGCTCGCCCAGCACCTGGCGCATGGCCCAGCCGCCGGCCTCGTGCCAGACAGCGCCGTGCTCGAGTTCCCCGTTGACGCCGACGATGGCCGCCTTGCTGTAGGCCTCGACGTTCTCCTTGCCCAGCGTGGCCACCAGCTCTTCGGCCAGCGCGGTGCCAAGGCTGCGCAGTTCCGCCATGAAGGGCAGCAGGTCGGGCTCGTAGCGGCCGGCATAGGGGTTGCGGATGACGGCGCACGCGGCGGCGATACGCAGCGGCTTGTCGGGCGGCGGCCCGCCTTCATGGAAAACGGTCTCGACGGTGAGGCTTCGCTTGCGCAGCGCGATCAGTGACATGGCATTGCTCTTTCGTTCATTTCATTGCCTGGGAATCTTTGCATCGGCGACCACCTGGGTCCACTTCTCGAGTTCTCGCGCGACCAGCGCCTTCATTTCCTCGGGCGTGCTGCCGCGCGCCTCGCCGCCCATGTCTTCCAGGCGCTGGCGCACCGACGCGGCCTGCAGCGCATGCAGGGTCTCGGCGTTGAGCCGGTCGACGATGGGGCGCGGCGTGCCCGCGGGCGCCAGCACGCCGGCCCACGAACGCACGTCATACCCCGGCACGCCCTGCTCCGCAACCGTCGGCACCTTGGGCAGGCCCGGCCAGCGCTGCGGCCCGGTGGCGGCCACCGCGCGCAGCCTGCCGGCCTGGATGTTGGGAACCACCGCCGTCGGCGGCGCGATGATGAACGGCACCTCGCCGCCGAGCAGCGCGGTGAGCGCGGCCGCGTCGCCGCGGTAGGGCACGTGCATCATCGACACGCCGGCCATCTTGGTGAGCAGCTCGCCCGCCAGGTGGTGCGTCGAGCCGATGCCGGCGGTGCCGTAGGCGACCGTGCCCGGCGCGGCCTTGGCCGACGCGAGGATCTCCGCGAGGCTCTGCACCTTGGAGCTGGCGTTGACCACGATCAGGAACGGAAAGTAGGTGACGGTGGACACCGCCTCGAAGTCGGCCACTGTCTTGTAGGGCAGCGTGTTGTACAGCGCCCCCGCCACCGCGTGGCCGCCGGTGGCCAGCAGCAGCGTGTAGCCGTCGGGCCTGGCGCGCGCCACGGTGGCCGCGGCGATGGTGCCGCCCGCGCCGGCCTGGGCCTCGACCACGACCGGCTGGCCGAGGGTCTTGCCCATCTCGACGCCGATGGCCCGGGCGATCGCGTCGGCGTTGCCGCCCGGCGCGAAGCCCTGGTAGAGCTTCACTGGACGTTCCGGGTAGCCCTGCGCGAAGGCACGGGCGGCCGGCCATGCGGCGGCCGTCGCCGCGCACGCGGCGAGAAGGGTTCTTCGTTTCAAGTGTGTCTCCTGAGGCGGCGCCCTTTGCGGGCGTCTCGCACGATTGCGGTGGGGCGTTGCGCGGCGATGCGGCCGTTGCAGGCGGGTTGCGTCAGTCCTGCGCGACCACGGGGTTGCGCAGGAGGCCCACGGCCTCGATCTCGACTTCGACCACGTCGCCCGGCTTCATGAAGCGCGGCGGCTTCTTGCTCCAGCCTACGCCGGCCGGCGTGCCGGTGATGAGGACGTCGCCGGGCACCAGCGTGAAGATGGTCGACGCATAGGCGATGAGCCGCGGAATCGAGAAGATCATGTGGCCCGTGTGGCTGGACTGAACGACCTCGCCGTTGAGGCGCGTCTCGAGCCTGAGCTCGCGCCCCGGCGCAATCTCGTCGGCCGTCACCATCCACGGACCGAAGCCGCCGGTGGACTCGAAGTTCTTGCCCGAGGCAATCTGCTTGGCGTGGAACTGCCACTCGCGCACGCTCCCGTCGTTGTAGCAGCTGTAGCCGGCCACGTGCTTCCACGCGTCGGCCTCGGCGATGTCGCGTCCGCCCTCGCCGATGATCACCGCCAGCTCCCCTTCCCAGTCGAGCGACTCGGACACGCGCGGACGCACGATCGGTCCTTCGTGCGGTGTCTGCGAGCGCCAGACGCGCAGGAAGATCGGCGGCTGCTCCGACAGCTCGCGCTGCATGCCGGCGGCCAGCACCTCCTGGTGGTGGTCCATGTAGTTGCGCACGGCGCACACGATCTTCTCGGGCTTGGGAATCACCGGCAGATAGCGCACGTCGGACAGCGGCGTGTCGGCCACGAGCCCCTCGACCAGCGCGTCGCGGCGCGCGAAGTCGGCGCTGGCGATGAAGTCGGCCAGCGTCGCGTGGCCGGTACGCGCGGCCAGATCGACCACGCCGCCTTCGACGACGGCGCCCCAGGTTTCGCGGCCCGCGAGCGAGTAGGACATCAGTTTCATGCGTTGCTTCTTTCGGATGGGTACGTTGCACATCGGGCCGCGGTCGACCCGTCGAATGCACAGATTAATGCATGAAGGTATTTTTGTGCATAAAACAAGATTGATGCATAGTGGTTTTTACCGACGGTCTGGCGAGCGCGCGCGGCCTCGCGCCGCGTGCCTGGAACGCGGGTCGCGAGGCTGAGAGAAACGGAAAGAAGCAGATTGGGGGATGGCGTCAAGCCACCGGCGAACGCGCGCGCTGCGCGGGGCGTCGCGTTCTCTGCGCGTGCAGGCGGCTGCACGCGGGCGATCCTGGCGCGGCGGCGCGCTAGTTCTTGTCGGCGCGCTCGGCGGCGCCCAGCACCGCCATCACATTGCGCTCGGTGCTGAGGATGTGTTCTTCGAGCAGTGCGCAGGCCGTCTTGGCGTCACGGCGCAAGGTGGCGTCCATGATCTTGCGGTGTTCGTTCGACTTGCGCCGCGCCGTCTTGCGAAAGCGCGCGGAATAGCGGCGGTAGCGCTCCGCCTGGTCGAACAGGCTCGCGCTCCAGGTGCGCAAGCGCTCCGAAGGGCAAGCCGCCAGCAGCGCGGCGTGGAAGGCCGAGTGCAGCTGGGTCCAGTCGTCGTCCAGCACCACGGGCCCGTCGCCGAGGCGGCCTTCGATCTTCTCGAGGCGGTGGTAGGCACCGACCACCGACGCCTCCCAGGCGTCGTCGCCGTTCGCGATGGACTCGCGCAGCGCCTGCACGTCGAGCATGACGCGCATGCGGGTGATGTCCGCGAGGTCTTCGGGCGAGATGTCGGCCACGCGGAAGCCGCGGCGTTCGTCGGCACGGATCAGCCCCTCCTGCGCCAGCCGGCTGAGCGCCTCGCGCAGCGGGCTGCTCGAAAAGCCGTAGGCCGTCTGCAGCTCGTCGAGCTTGAGCTTCGCCCCGGCGCCGTAGGTGCCAGAGAGCACGTCCTGGCGCAGCCGGATGAAGGCCTGGTCGACGAGCGGGAGCGCGCGCTCGGCAGTCGATTCTTTTTTGTACATGTTTTCAATTTTATGCATAAACTCCCGCCGCTTGGAACAGAGGAACCCCCCGCTTTGAACGACACCACCCACCCCACCACGCGACTTGTCGCCATCTCCGGCAGCATTCGCCGGGCCTCGAACTGCACGGCCGTGCTGCGCAGCCTGCAGCCGCTGCTGCCACCGCATGTGGCGCTGGAGATCGTGCCGCTGGACGACATTCCCATCTACAACGCCGATCTCGACGGCGACACGCCGCCCGCGCCTGTGGCACGCCTGAAGAGCGCCATTGCGGGCGCCGACGGGCTCGTGCTGTGCTCGCCCGAATACAACTACGGCATGCCGGGCGTGCTGAAGAATGCCATCGACTGGGCCTCGCGGCCCGGCTTCGCGTCGCCTCTGAAAGGCAAGCCGGCGCTGGTGATGACGGCGTCGCCCGGTACCGCCGGCGGCGTGCGCGCGCAGGCGCAGATCCGCGATGCGCTGGCCGCCACGCTGGCCCGCCCGCTGGTGCGCCCGCACGTGGCCATTGCCAATGTGGCCTCGCGCATCCAGGACGGCCGGCTGGTCGACGCAGCCACGCTGGACTTCGTCGGGGCGGCGCTGGCCGAGCTGCTCGAGGAGATCGCGCTGCTCGCCGGCGCACGCCGATAGTCACGCCGGCTCCTGCCCGGGCGCGCTTCCGGTCAGGTAGTAGATTTGATCAACAACCTGTCCGCGACATATAAACGCGCGATGGCGCCCCCTGTGGCGCCGGTCTCCCTGGTCAGGCATCGCCGCGCATTTCCGCCAAGGTCCTGCACGGCAGCCATCGACAAAAAAGCGTCATGCCCCCGCGTCCCTGCTCACAGAGACTTGCCACCTTGGCAGGTCATCACCCTTTGATCGTCGGTGGGCTGGGGACGCTCCTGACACTGGTCGTGCTGTCCATCAGCGTCCTCACGCTGTGGGCGGACCGGGAAACGGCCGTCGAACATGCGCACGGGATGTCGAAGAACGTCGCAGCCGTTCTGGCGAGCAACATCTCGCGGACCGTCGAATCGGCGGATCAGTCGCTGCTCATGCTGATCGCCTCCTTGGACAAACCCATTGTGCGAAGCCTGAGTCCGGAGGTGCGGCACGAATTGCTGTTCGGCTCGACAGTCTCTGCCCGCTATGTCACCGGCATGGGCGTCACGGACGACAAGGGCCAGCTCATCGACGGTTGCTGCTCCAGCACGCATCGTTGGGATTTCAGTGACCGCGACTACTTCACCGCGCATCGCGATGCCACGAACCTCGGCCTCTATGTCTCGTCGGCCTATCGGGCACGCGCGCGCGAAGGCGTTGAGGCCATCGCGCTGAGCCGAAGAATCAACCGCCCGGACGGGACTTTCGGGGGCACCGCGCTCGTCGCCATCGACCTCGATTACTTCAAGCACTTGCTGGACGACCTGGAAATCGGCCCGCGCGGCGTGGCGGCGATCGTTCGCACGGATGGCACCCTGGTTGCAAGAAACCCCGCTCCGGGCAAGGCGCTCACCCACGACCTGAAAGGATCGCCGACGTTTCCGCGCATGGTGAATCGGGAGTCCGGCTTCTATGCGGCGTCCTCGGTCATCGATGGAACGATTCGCCTGTACACCTTCCAGCGCGTGCCCGGAACGCCGTTCATTGCGGTGATTGCCCCGGCCTTGGACGATGCCCTGGCGTCCTGGAAACGGCTGTCGTGGATCGTCGGCCTTTCGTCGCTGCTGGTCAGCAGTGCCTTCTGCGCCGGTGTGTGGCTGCTCGCGTTTGCGCTGCGAGGCCGGGTGATCGCGGAGCAGCACCTGAGGGAGCTGACCCAGACCGATTCCCTCACGGGCCTGAAGAACCGGCGCGCGCTCGACCTGGCGCTGGAGAGCGAATGGGACCGCCTGCAGCGCGGCGACGGTTGCCTGTCCGTGCTCTTCGTGGATGCGGACAATTTCAAACGCTACAACGACGCGCATGGGCATGCCCATGGCGACGTCGCGCTCCAGCATCTCGCCAACTGCATCGCAAGGCACGTGCGGCGACGCGGCGATGTTGCGGCACGGTATGGCGGAGAGGAGTTCATGGCCGTTCTGCCCGACACGGACGAAACAGGGGCCATGCGGGTCGCCGAGGCCATACGCGCCGAAGCCGAAGGCTCCCGCCCCAACGATGGCGCGCAGGACCTGGCACCACTCACCGTGAGCGTCGGCTGTGCCACGGCACGGCGATCGAACGCCGCGTCGCTCGATGCATTGACGAAAGCAGCGGACACCGCGCTCTACCAGGCCAAGCGAAGCGGCAAGAACTGCATCGTCTGGACGTCGGTCGAGGCGACATCCCCGACTCGCACAAAGTGATGGAGATGGCGCGGCCTACGGATGCCAGGTCGAGACGACGGCCGGCGTCTGCGCCGTGGGGCGGCCGGCCAACGCATAGGACAACTCGTTCGCCGCTTTCATGATCGTCTTCGCGTGGCCGATGAGCTTGGCTTTCGGCAAGCGGTCCGCCGGCCCGGAAATGCATACCGACCCGAGCAAGGCCCAGCGCAGGCCGAAGACCGGCGCCGACACCGTCGCCACGTTCTTCTCGCGCTCGCCGATGGAAAAGTGATAGCCCTTCTTGCGGATGTCCTCGTACAGCTTTCCCTGCTCCCCGGAAAACGCGAGGATCACCCGCCCCGGCGACCCCAGCTCCAGCGGAAGCATCGCGCCCATGCGCGCGTGATGGCGGATCGGCTGCGGTCCTTCCACGCGCGCGAGGCAGGTGCGCGAATTGCCTTCGCGCACGTAGAAGGCCGCGCTCTCGCCCGTGGCCTGCGATAGCGCAAGGAGCATCGGCTCCACCACGTTGTTGGCATCGAAGCTGGCCTGGTAGCGGGCACCGAGCCAGCCAGCGGCAGGCCCGAGCCGCCATTCGCCGTCGTCGCGCTGCACCACGTAGCCGGCCAGCGCCAGCGTGCGAAGCAGCCGCAGGATGGTGGTCTTGTGCATGCCGGTGCGCCGTGTCAGCTCGGCCAGCGAAAGCCGTTCGTCCTGCATGCCGAAGGTGTCTAGCAGTTGCAGGGCGCGGGTGACCGCGGTCACGCCGCCTGTCGTTTCGAGATCGGCTTCGCGCGGGACCTCGACGACTTCGGTCGGTCGCCTGCGCCTTGCCGTCGCGGCGCTTTTCTCAATGGTCATTTTGTTTCACTGGATGGTCCATGGTCCGTCTCATGAACCACCATTGTATGGCGCGAAACGCGAAACCAAAATCGCTGCATGCCCTGGAGCCCGGCTGCCAGGCACTCATCGAACG
Source organism: Variovorax sp. MPBD4-3 (assembly GCF_058809745.1). Taxonomy (NCBI): domain Bacteria; kingdom Pseudomonadati; phylum Pseudomonadota; class Betaproteobacteria; order Burkholderiales; family Comamonadaceae; genus Variovorax; species Variovorax sp. MPBD4-3. The sequence goes on along the minus strand of NZ_JBXASW010000006.1, from coordinate 150,353 downwards.
ATTCGGAGACACCTACATGCGTAACTCGAGCCACAGCTCCATTTCCCGCCGTGCAGCGCTCGGCGCCGCCCTCCTGCTCACCTGCGGCATGGCCCTGGCGCAGGCCTATCCCTCGCGTCCGATCCGCCTGATCGTGCCCTTCCCGCCCGGCGGCGGCACGGACATCATTGCCCGCGAAGTGGCCAACAAGGTCGCGACATCCGAAGGCTGGACCATCGTCATCGACAACAAGCCGGGCTCCGGCGGCAACATCGGCGTCGATGCCGCGGTCAAGGCCAGCCCGGACGGCTACACGCTGGTGCTGGGCCAGACAAGCAACCTCGCGATCAACCCGTCGCTGTACGCGAAGCTGCCCTACGACCCGGTAAAGGACCTGGCGGCGGTGGGGCTTGTCGCGTCGGCGCCCCTGGTCGTTGTGGTGTCCGCCGCATCGCCCTACAAGAAGCTCGCGGACGTGGTTGCCGCCGCCAAGGCCAAGCCCACTTCGCTCAACTATGCGAGCTCGGGCAACGGCACCGTGGCGCACCTGGCGACCGAGCAGTTCCAGAAGGCCGCCGGCGTGCAGTTCACGCACGTCCCGTACAAGGGCGCCTCGCAGGGCCTGACGGACCTCGTCGGCGGCCAGATCCAGATGTACGTCTCGTCGGTGCCGACACTGATCGCCCAGATCAAGAGCGGCCAGTTGCGCGCGCTGGCGGTGACTTCGCTGCAGCGCAACAGCGACCTGCCCGACGTGCCCACCGTTGCCGAGTCGGGCTACAAGGACTTCGAGGCCGTGACGTGGTTCGGCGTCGCCGGCCCTGCCGCCATGCCCAAGGACGCCGTCGCCAAGCTGAACGCCGCATTCAACAAGGCCCTGGCGACGGACGAGGTGAAGAAGAAGCTGGTCGCGCAAGGCGCGGAAGTGATGACCGGCACGCCCGAGAAGTTCGCCTCGCTCATCCGCACCGACGGCGTGCGCTGGAGCGCGATCGTCAAGTCGTCCGGCGCCAAGATGGACTGACTCCGCATGGCCGCGATCGATGCTTCGTGCGCGGATGCGCTCATCGCTCCGTTCTCCGCGGGGCGCGGCCGCACGCCCGTCGACGTTCCGCCCGGTGCCTGCGACTGCCACGTGCATCTGTACGACGCGCGCTATCCCGCGACGCCCGGTGCCACGCTGCGGCCGCCGGACGCCAGCGCGGCGGACTACCGCCGGCTGCAGCGGCGCACGGGAACGCAGCGGGTCGTGTTCGTGACGCCTTCGACCTACGGCACCGACAACGGGCCGCTGTGCGACGCACTTGCAGCCTTCGGAACGCAGGCGCGCGGCGTGGCCGTGGTCGACGAACGGGTCAGCGATTCCGAACTGGAGGCGCTGCATGCCCGCGGGGTGCGGGGCATCCGCCTGAATCTGTCGCTGGGTGTCGTGAATTCCGCCTCGCAGATCGAACCGCTCGCACGCCGTGTCGCGCCACTGGGCTGGCACCTGCAGCTGCTTGCCCCCGCTCAGGCGTGGAGTGACCTCGCAGGCGTGCTGGGCGACTTGCCGGTGCCGGTCGTGTTCGACCATTTCGGCCGGCTCGCGCCCGCCATGGCAGGCGTGCACCCGTCGCATGCGCTGATCCTTCGCTTGCTCGAGGAGCGCCGCGCCTGGGTCAAGCTGTCCGGCGCCTACATCGTCAGCGAGCGGGGCGCGCCGGGGTACGAAGACGTGGCCCCACTGGCACGCGGCTTCCTGGAAGCCGCGCCGGATCGCGTGCTCTGGGGCAGCGACTGGCCGCACGCATCCGCCAGCGCCGGCCACCAGGCGATGCCGGACGACGCACAGCTGATGGCGCTGCTCGCCGGCTGGACCGGCACACGTCGGGCGCTGCACCGCGTGCTCGTCGACAACCCGGTCGCGCTCTACGGCTTCGACCGCCCCACCACAACTCTGGAGACTCCATGATCCGCATTCATCGGCGCCGGTTCGGCGCGCTGGGCCTGGCCGCGCTCGCCGCCGTGTCGTTGCCCGTTCTCGCTCAAGGCCAGTGGCCCACCGGCAAGCCCATCACCTGGGTGGTGCCGTACCCGCCGGGCGGCACCACCGACATCCTCGGGCGTGCCATCGCGCTGCGCCTGGGTACCTACCTGGGCGCCACGGTGATCGTGGACAACAAGGCAGGCGCCACCGGCACGATCGGCTCCGCCTTCGTCGCGCGTGCGGCACCCGATGGCTACACGCTGCTGGGCACATCGATCGGCCCGCAGGCGATCGTGCCCAACCTGCTGCCGAAGATGCAGTACGACCCGGTCAAGGCCTTCGCGCCGGTGTCGCTCATCGGGACCATCCCGCATGTGCTCATCGTCGGTGCGAACCAGCCGTTCCGGACGGTCGCGGACCTTGTCGCGCAGGCGAAGGCGCGCCCCGACGAGATCTCCTTCGCCTCCGGCGGCAACGGCACCGTGCTGCAGATGCAGGGCGAACTGCTGCGGCTGCAGACGGGCGCGAAGCTGACGCACGTTCCCTACAAGGGCGACACGCCGGCCATCCAGGACGTCCTAGCGGGCCATGCGACTTTCATGTTCGCGCCGGTGGCGGCCGCGTTGCCGCACATCCAGAGCGGTCACCTCAAGGCGCTGGCCGTCACTTCGGCGGCACGCCTGAAGGCCCTGCCCGATGTACCGACCATGGGGCAGGCCGGCTTCAAGGACTTCGTGGTGGAGCAGTGGCAGGCCGTCTACGCGCCGGCCGGCACACCCGCGCCGGTGGTCCAGCGCCTGCACGACGAAATCGTTCGCCAGCTGAAGGACCCCGAGATCGTCGCGATGGCCGACAAGCTCGGCGTCACGCTGGTGGGAAGCACGCCGCAGCAGCTCGCCGACACCCAGAAAGCCGACCTGTCCAAGTGGGCCAAGGTCATCAAGGACGCCGGCGTCAAGCCCGACTGAACTTCATTCCATTCCTCTTCCTTTTCCTGAAAGCACTCCCATGTCCCCAACCCTTCCCGACATCATTCGCAACTTCGAGCGCGTGCCCGCGAACATCGTGGCGCAGGCCGCAGAGTTCCAGCCGGCCATCCTCGCCGACGTGGCCGGCCGCCGCGGCGCGCTCGACGGGCGCATCAAGGCCCTGCGCCCGCGCATGAAGCTGGCCGGCACCGCCCTCACGGTGGAAGTGCGCCCCGGCGACAACCTCATGATCCATGCAGCCATCGCCATGGCGAAGCCCGGCGACGTGCTCGTGATCGACGGCAAGGGCGACCTGACCTCGGCGCTGATGGGCACGATCATGATGACGGCCTGCAAGAAGCTCGGCATTGCCGGCGTGGTGATGGACGGGGCCTGCCGCGACAGACTCGAGATCGACGAGATGGACTTCCCCGTCTTCAGCGTGGGCACCAACCCGAACGGTCCGACGAAGAACATCGGCGGGCGCATCGGGCACCCGGTGTCCATCGGCGGCGTGACGGTGCGTCCCGGCGACTTCGTGATCGGCGACGGCGACGGCGTGGTCGTGGTCGAGCGCGAGAAGATCGAATCGCTGCTGCCGCTGGCTGCCAAGAAGGTCCGCGACGAGGCCGCGCGCATCGCCGCCATCAAGGAAGGCGACACCGCGGCCAAGTGGCTGGACTCCGCGCTGCGCGCGGCCGGCGTGCTGAAGGAAGGCGAGACGCTGTGACCGCGACCAACGCAAGCTCCATCCTCGTGACCGGTGCCGACCTGGCGCCGCAGGCAATCGCGCTGCTCGAAGGCCATGACATCGTCTACGCCGGCAAGACGCCGACCGAGGACGACCTGGTCGCCCTTTGCCGCGCGCATGATCCCGTGGCCATCATCGTGCGCTACGGCAAGGTGGGCGCCGCAGTGATGGACGCGGCGCCTTCGCTGAAGGTGATTTCCAAGCACGGCAGCGGAACCGACACGATCGACAAGACCGCGGCGCAGCAGCGCGGCATCGAGGTGGTGGCGGCCGTGGGCGCCAATGCGGCCGCGGTGGCCGAGCAGGCGCTCGCCCTGCTGCTGGCCTGCGCCAAATCGGTGGTGGCGCTCGACGCGCGCATGCATGCCGGCCACTGGGACAAGGCGACGCACAAGAGCCTGGAGCTCGGCGGGCGCACCATCGGCCTCATCGGCCTGGGCGCCATCGGCCTTCGCTTCGCGCGCATGGCCGACGCGCTGGGCATGCGGGTGCTGGGCTACGACCCCTACGCCAAGAACCTTCCGGCCTATGTGCAACCCGCGGACCTGGCAACCCTCTGGGCCGAGTCCGACGCCGTGTCGTTGCACTGCCCGCTGACCGACGACAACCGCGGGCTGCTCAATGCCCGCACACTGGCGCAATGCAAGCGCGGCGTGATCATCGTCAACACGGCCCGTGGCGGGCTGATCGACGAAGACGCGTTGCTGGCGGCCGTGCGTTCGGGCCAGGTCGCCATGGCCGGGCTGGACAGCTTCGCGGTCGAGCCGATGACGCCCGGCCATCCGTTCCAGGGCGAAAAAAACATCGTGCTCAGCCCCCACATCGGCGGCGTGACCAGCGATGCTTACGTGAACATGGGCGTCGGTGCGGCAAGGAACCTGCTGCAGGTGCTTTCGCGCCAGGCGGCGACCACCTGAGGCATGGCCGCCGCCGCTCGAAAAAAAGGAGACAGAAATGAAGAGGAATAGAAGCATCCGCGGCGTTGCGGCTACCGTGGGGCTGCTGACGGTGCTGGCTGCACAGGTGCACGCACAGGCATGGCCCGCCAAGCCTGTGCGCCTGCTCGTGGGCTTTTCCGCGGGCGGCCCGACCGATGTGGTGGCGCGTGCCTTCGCCGACCACGCTTCGCGTGCGCTGGGCCAGCCGTTCATCGTGGACAACAAGCCCGGCGCGAACACGATCCTGGCGGCCGAGGCCGTCGCGGCGGCTCCGGCGGACGGCTACACGCTGCTGCTGGGTGCGACCAACCACACGATGATTCCCGCGCTCTACAGCCAGCGGGTCAAGTTCGATGCCGTGCGCTCGTTCGCGCCGGTGTGTTCGCTCGCCGTGAGTCCCACGGTGCTGGTGGTCGGCCCGTCGATGCCGGTCACCTCCTTCGGGGCGTTCCTGCAGGCGGTGAAGGCGGAACCCGGCAAGCGCACGTATGCCACGCCGGGCTCCGGCAGCTCGGGGCATTTCGCGAGCGCGCACTTCACGCAGCTCACGGGCACGTCGATGAATCACATACCTTACAAGGGTGCGGCGCAGGCGACGACCGACCTCATGGGCGGGCAGGTTGACAGCTCCTTCGCCACGCTGGGTTCGGTGCTCACGCAGGTGCAGTCCGGCAAGCTGACGGCCCTGGCGGTGGCATCGCCCAAGCGCTCGGCGCTGCTGCCGAACGTGCCGACCTTCGAGGAAGTAGGCGTCAAGGGCTACACGGCCGACGCCTGGTACGGCCTGCTGGCGCCCGCGAAGACGCCGCCGGAGGTGCTGGCCGTCCTGCGCCGTGTCGCCACCGAATTCGCACAGTCGCCGGCCACGCGGGAGAAATTGCGCTCGCTCGGCATGGAGGCGCAGAACACCTGCGGCGATGCCTTCGGCGCACAACTGGCGCGCGAGGTCAAGCTGTACGGCGAACTGGCCCGCTCGCTCGACCTCAAGACCGAATGAACCCGCTGCGCCCTGCCCGCAGCCGTCACCACACATCGGAGACAACATGAAATTTCTCGTCCGGGGCATGTTCGCCCTGTGCCTGTGCGCCGCCGCGGTCGCCCACGCCGCCTATCCCGAGCGCCCCATCACCCTCGTCGTGCCGTATGCGCCCGGCGGCTCGGCCGATGCGCTGGCCCGTGTGCTCGCGGTGCGCGTCGGCCAGAAGCTCGGCACCAGCGTGATCGTCGACAACCGGCCCGGCGCCAGCGGCACCATCGGCGCGGCCTTTGCCGCCAAGGCCGCGCCCGACGGCTACACCGTGCTGTACGACGCCACGCCGTACTCGATCAACCCGCACCTGTTCCCCCGCATGCCGTATGCGAGCAATGCGCTGCAGCCCCTGGCGCTCGTGGCACTGGCGCCGAACATCGTGATCGTGCGCGCGGAGTCGCCGCTCAAGAGCATCAAGGATCTCGTGGACAAGGCCAAGGCCGAGCCGGGCAAGATGAACTACGCATCGGGCGGCAGCGGCACCGTGCAGCGGCTGGCGGCGGAACTGCTGCGACAGCGGCTGGGCCTGGACATGGTCCACGTCGGCTACAAGAGCGGCGGCCCCGCCATCGTCGACGTGATGGGCGGCCAGGTCGACTTCATGTTCAGCACCATCGCCGCCTCGTACCCGCTGGTGTCGTCGGGCAAGCTGCGCGCGCTGGCGGTGTCGTCGCAGCAGCGCTCGGCGCGCCTGCCGGAGGTGCCGACCCTGGGCGAGACGGTGGTCCCCGGCTACGAGGCCTACGAATGGAACGGCCTGCTGCTGCCCGCCGGCACGCCCGCCTCCATTGCCGACAAGCTCCACAAGACGGTCGTCGAAGTGCTGAAGGAAGACGAGGTGAAGCGCCGCTTCGTGGACGTCGGCGTGCAACCGGTGGGCTCGACGCCGGCCGAGTTCGCCGACTTCCTGAAGAAGGAAGATGCGAAGTGGGCGGACGTGATCCGCAAGGGCAACATCAAGCTCGACTGAAGACGCCATGAGCAACGTGCCGGACTCTCGACCGGTTCCCCATTCCGTCGGCATCGACCGGCCCGCGCACGCCCTGCCCCAGGATGCCTGCGACAGCCACATGCACATCTTCGATCCGCGGTTCGCGCCGTCGCCGCACTGGACGCGCCAGCCGCCGCACGCCGATGTGGCGGCCTATCGCCGGTTGCAGCAGCGGCTGGGCACCTCGCGCACGGTGGTGGTCAATCCCTCGACGTACGGCACGGACAACGCCTGCACGCTCGACGCACTCGCCCAACTGGGCGAGCGTGCACGCGGCGTGGCCGTCGTCGGCCATCAGGTGGCCGACAGTGAGCTCGATGCGCTCGCGGCGCAGCGCGTGTGCGGCCTGCGCGTGAACTTCGTCACTCCACAGTCCTGGGGAACGACCACGCCGGAGATGCTGACCACGCTGGCCCGCAAGGTGGCCCGTCTGGGCTGGCACATCCAGGTCTTCGTTCAGCCGGAGCAGCTGGTGGCGCTGGCCCCGGTGCTCGCCGCCCTCCCGGTGCCGCTGGTCATCGACCACATGGCCCGCATCGACCCGGCGGAAGGCGTCAAGGGCGAGGCCTATGCGGTCGCGCGCCGGCTGCTGGACGGGGGCAACACATGGATGAAGCTGTCGGGCGTGTACATGCGCTCGCGCGACGGGGCGCCCGCCTACGGCGACGCATTCGAGCTCGGCCGCGCGCTGGTCACCGCCGCGCCGGAGCGCCTGATGTGGGGCAGCGACTGGCCCCACACCACCGAGGCGCCGGACACCGTCAACGATGCCGACCTGGCCGACGTTCTCGCGGCCTGGTGCGACAGTACCGCGGTGCGCGACCGCATCCTGGTGGACAACCCGGCGAAGCTCTACGGCTTTGCGGCCGCTTGAGCCGCAGCACCGCCTTCCCAGGAGACCGACATGTACTTTCTGCAAGCGCCCCAGGTGCTGGAACTGCAGACCTTCACGACCATGCCCGCGTCGCTGCGCCGGCCGCAGCGCAGTGTCTGGGCCGACGCCAACCGCGGCGGGCAGCCGACCGACTCGTTCCTTGAAGGGCCGGTGTTCGACGACGCCGGCAACCTCTACGTCTGCGACATTCCCTTCGGCCGGATCTTCCGGATCGACCCGGCCGGCGCATGGACGCAGGTGGCCGAGTACGACGGCGAACCCAACGGCATGAAGTTCATCGACGCCCACACCCTGCTCGTCACCGACTACAAGAACGGCCTGATGCGCGTGGACGTGCAGACCGGGCAGATCACGCCGCACCTGCAGCGGCGCAACACCGAGAGCTTCAAGGGCGTGAACGACCTCGTGCTCGACGCCCAGGGCAACATCTACTTCACGGACCAGGGGCAAAGCGGGCTGCACGATCCATCGGGCCGGCTCTACCGGCTGCGCCCGAACGGCCAGCTCGACCTGCTCCTGTCGAACGTGCCCAGCCCCAACGGCGTGGCCCTTTCGCCGGACGGCAAGGTGCTCTACCTGGCGGTGACGCGGGGCAACTGCGTCTGGCGCGTGCCGCTGCTGGCCGACGGGAGCGTGGCCAAGGTGAGCCAGTTCTTCACCTCCTACGGGCCCAGCGGCCCCGACGGGCTCGCGGTCGACACGCAGGGCCGGGTGCTGGTTGCGAACCCCGGGCTGGGCTACGTCTGGGTGCTCAACACGCGCGCGGAGCCCGTCATGGTGCTGCGCGGTCCTGCCGGTGCCTCGACCACCAACATCGCCTTCGGCGGTCCGAACCGGTCCACGCTGTTCGTGACCGACTCCACGCATGGGAATGTGCTGACGCATTCCCTCGACACTCCGGGCGTCGAGCTGCACCCTTCCCGCCTGAAGAAGGGGCAGCCTGTCGGCTAGATCAACGGGAGGTCATGCGTCGAAGCGCACGACGAGCTGCGTGCCCGTGTAGGTCGGCGTGACCTTGAAGCCCGGTGCGTTGATGGCCGAGAAGCGGCCGGTCAGGGTGCTGCTGCTGATGACGGTAAGCGTATCGCCCGCGCTGGGCGCAAAGCCTGGCTTGAAGCTCAGGTTCAGCGTTCCGTCGAGGGCGGCCACACCCGCCACGCTCAGGCGGCCCGCGCCGTTGCCGCCCAGGTTCAGCTGCAGCGTCGTGCCCGCCAGCTGCGTGTAGGCGCCCGCCATCGTGACCGTCGAAGAGGCGTTGCAGACGAGCGTGCCGCCACCGACGTAGACGTTGCCCTTGCCGAAGGCCGCGGCAGCGTCCGCCTGCAGCGAGCCTTCCATCAGCTGCGTGCCGCCCGTGTAGCTGTTGCTGCCGCCGAGCGCGAGCGTGCCGCTGCCCTTCTTGGTGAGCTTGCCGGCGCCGGAGATGTTGTTGCGCCAGTTGTCCAGCGCATTGAAGCCGCCCCGGCTGGCGTCCATGGTCACGACCACGTCGCCGTTGAAGACGCCGTAGCCGTCGGCCGCGTCGAACAGGTTGAGGCGGCCCCAGCCTTCGGGGTCGTCCATCACCGGATAGCCCGAAGCGACGGCCGTGGTCTTGAGCACCACGCGGCGCTGCGTGGCATCGAGGTACGGCAGGCGCGTTTCGAGCAGCACTTCGGCGCCCTTGGGCACCACGGCGGGCTTGGTCGTATCTGCCACCGGCTTGAAGCCGAAGGTCAGGCGGCGCAGGTAGTCGGCCTTGCTCGCGGCATGGTCGGCAAAGCGGTCGGCCGCGGCGCCCTGCGAATGGGCGAAGTTGTTGAAGGCGGCGGCATCGCTGGCGCCCACCGCGGTCATCAGCACGCTCTGCGCCTGGGCATAGGCCGCGCTCTTGCGCGCGGCGTTGGCGCCGGTGGAAAGACTGGCGGTTGCCACGGCCTGGCCGTGCAGTCGTCCGCCGACCACGTCCAGCGGCGAATGCATGCCGGCCAGGATGCGGTTCTCGCCGAGCTCGAGGCCGCGCGCCACCATTTCCTGGAAGCGCTGCGGCACGACGTAGGCGGATGCGATGGCATCGCGCACCGCCTCGGCCGTGTGGCCGCTCACGAAGCCGCCGTCGGTGGCGGGCGTGCCGCTCTTGGCGGGCTCCAGCGCGGGCACCACCTTCACGCTGCCGCTCCAGCGCCAGGGGCGCGCGTACTTGTAGAAGCGCTTGGCGGGCTCGGTGGAACCGTTCTCGCCGATGTTCTTGAGCAGGTCGACCACCGTGCCGAAGCTCGGGTTCGAGGCACCGCCCACGCCCACGTCGTTGCCGCCGTCGTTGTAGAGCACCGTGGTGGCGTCCGGTGCGATGCCGGTGATGGTGGTGACCTGCTGCGTGGCCGCGCGCCAGGCGCTGGTGAGCGGGCCCATGCCGTCGCTGATGCTGTAGCCCTTGCCGCGGCGGTCGTCCAGGTAGGCGGCCAGCTCCTGCGCGCTGGTGCGTGCATTGGTGGCGTCGACGACGTACTGGATGTTGCTGTTCAGCACCCCGCTGTTGAGGATCTTGCCGTCGGAGGCGTCGCCCGGAATGCCGCTCCACGTCGACTGAACGACCGCCGGAAAGCTTCCCTGCGCCGGCGCCGACACGCCCGCGTCGACCAGCAGCGTGCTGGGCTGCCAGAAGTCGAGGAAGCCGGCCACCACGCGCACGCCGGCATTGGTTTCCTTGGTCGCGTAGCGCGCATCGCCACGCTGGTTGGTCGCGACGTTGTCGACGAAGGGTGGAATCGCGGCCGTGTCGGGCACGGGCGCGGTGTCCGTGAAGCCCAGGTCCTTCGGAGGCCCGGCCACCACGACGGCGGTCGGATTCGTGGTGGCCGGCGTGCCCGAGATGGGAAACGAGACACCGTCGTTGCTGCCGCCGCCGCAGGCCGAGAGGCACAGAGCCGCGACGAGAGTGATGGCGAAGGGGCGGGCGTAGGGAAAGAGATGCGGCATGAGAAAGTGAATGGAGGAATGAAGGCGCGGGGCTCGGCATGTCGGCCCTCTGCGGCCACGCGCAATCTAGGGGGGCAAGAAGTCATTGCCGTGAACGGCAGGCCCATATCGCACGGCTGTGATGAAGCTGCGACAGCCCCTTGATCCGGACGGCCGTCGGGTCAGGCGCCGGTCAGGGTCGATTCATGCCATCCATTGGCAGTTGAATTGAAAAAAGCGATTGCCAGGAGGCGTGCCTGCCTGCCTTCCTCACTCGGCAGGCCGGCCCTCCGCGGCGTATCCGCCAAGAAACACCTGCACGGCGCGCCGCGTCGCGTCGCGAAGCTCCTTGCGTGTCAGCGGTCCCTGGATGCCGATCAGGCTCGGCTTGACGGTCTCCGAATCCAGAAGGCTCATCAGGTGGTGTGCCGCCACGACAGGGTCGGCCGTTCGCAGCCGGCCCTTTTGCATCTGCCGGCCCAGGAAGTCCGCCATTGCGGTCACGCCCTTCCTGGGCCCGCCTTCATAGAAGAGCCGGCCTATGTCGCTGCGGCCGGATTCGGCGATCACCGCCCTCTGCGCCTGGATGACCTCTTGCGAGCACACCACGGCCAGGATCTTCTCGCCGAACCGCTGCAGCACCTGGGCGAGGTCGTCCTCGCCCTCCTGCGCCAGCGCCGTGAAGATCGGATCGAAGTGCTTGCTTGCGGAGGCGTGGATCACCGCGACGAACAGTTCTTCCTTCGAGCTGAAGTAGCCGTACAGGGTCGCTCTGGAGCCCCCCACGCGGGCAGCGATCTCCACCATCGAGGCGCCCTCGAACCCCAGCTCCCTGAAAACTTCCGATGCCACCTGGACGATGGCGTCGCGCTTGGCTTCTGTCTTGACCCGCATACCGTGTGCCTCCTTATTTTTGTACACGTCTGACTATTTTAATTGACACCCTCCTGAAGTCAAAATACATTTCAGTACAGCACTGTCTATTTATGAGTCGACGAGACAAAGCAACGTCCCGTCGTTTTTCCCAGGAGAATCGCGATGCGCCCCCCTCTGACCTACGGCCTGACATTCCTCGCGGCCGTCATGTCCACCTGCATGCTCGTGGCCTGCGGCAAGCCGCCGGGCGGCCCGCCTCCGGCGGCCGGCACCCCTGAAGTCGGCGTGGTCACGGTGCAGCCGCAGCGCGTGGCCATCACGACCGAGCTGCCTGGGCGCACCGTGCCCTTTCTCATCGCCGACGTGCGCCCGCAGGTCGGCGGCATCGTCAAGACCCGCCAGTTCCGCGAGGGCAGCGACGTGAAGGCCGGCGAGGCGCTCTACCAGATCGATCCCGCCACCTACAAGGCGACCTACGACAGCAACCTCGCCGCGCTCGCCAAGGCGCAGGCCAGCCTGGTGACCACGCGGCTCAAGGCCGAGCGCTACAAGGAGCTGGTGGCCATCAAGGCCGTGAGCCAGCAGGACTACGACGACGCCGCCGCTTCGCTGCAGCAAGGCGAGGCCGATGTCGCCTCGGCCAAGGCCAACGTCGAAACGAGCCGCATCAACCTCGCCTACGCACGCATCGACGCGCCGATCTCGGGGCGCATCGGCAAATCGTCGGTCACGCCGGGCGCATTGGTCACGGCCAGCCAGTCGACCGCGCTGGCGACCATCCAGCAGCTCGACCCGATCTACGTCGACGTGACCCAGCCCAGCGCCGCGATGCTTCAGCTCAAGCAGGCGATGGCGCGCGGCGACCTGCAGAAGAGCGGTGCCAATGCCGCGAAAGTGCGGCTGCTGCTGGAAGACGGCAGCACCTACCCGCTCGAGGGAAAGCTCGAGTTCTCCGACGTCACCGTGGACCAGAACACCGGCGCGATCACGTTGCGCGCGGTGTTCCCCAACCCCGACGCGGATCTGCTGCCCGGCATGTACGTGCGCGCGGTGCTGCAGGAAGGCGTGAAGGATCAGGCGCTCATGGTGCCGCAGCAGGCGGTGTCGCGCGACGGTGCCGGCAAGCCCGTGGCCTATGTGGTGGACGCCCAGCACAAGCTGCAGCGGCGCGCACTCGAGACCGAGCGCGCCATCGGCGACCAGTGGCTGGTGCGCAGCGGCCTGAAGGCCGGCGACCAGCTGGTGGTGGACGGCCAGCAGCGCGCGGCGCCGGGCGTCGAGGTGAAGACGGTGCAATGGAACCCCAAGTCCGTGCCAGGCACCGAGACCGCCAAGGCAGCTCCGGCCGAGCCTGCCGGCGCGGCCAACTGATCGCGAAAGACCGTCATGGCACGTTTTTTCATCGACCGGCCCATCTTCGCGTGGGTGCTCGCCATCATCGTGATGCTGGGCGGCGCAATGGCAATCGCCACGCTGCCGATCGCGCAGTACCCGAGCATCGCGCCGCCCGCCGTCGCCATCACCGCCAACTACCCTGGCGCTTCCGCCAAGACGCTCGAGGACACCGTCACCCAGGTCATCGAACAGAAGATGAAGGGGCTGGACCGGCTCAGCTACATGGCCTCGACCAGCGAATCGTCCGGCTCGGTCACCATCACCCTCACCTTCGAGAACGGCACCGACCCCGACACCGCGCAGGTGCAGGTGCAGAACAAGCTCTCGCTGGCCACGCCGCTGCTGCCGCAGGAGGTGCAACAGCAGGGCGTGACCGTCACCAAGTCGGCCACCAACTTCCTGAACGTGCTGGCCTTCACGTCCGAAGACGGCAGCATGAACGGCTCCGACCTGTCGGACTACGTGGCCGCGAACGTGCAGGAAGCACTCAGCCGCGTGGAGGGCGTCGGCGACACCACGCTATTCGGCTCGCAGTACGCCATGCGCATCTGGCTCGACCCGAACAAGCTCGCCAACTTCAGCCTCACGCCGCTGGACGTGAAGACCGCGATCCAGGCGCAGAACGCGCAGGTGTCGGCCGGCCAGCTCGGCGGCATGCCGGCGGCCGCCAACCAGCAGATCAACGCGACCATCACCTCGCAGACGCGCCTGAAGACCGCGCAGGAGTTCGAGGACATCCTGCTGCGCACGCAGACCAACGGCGCCCAGGTGCGCCTGCGCGACGTCGCCCGCATCGAGCTCGGCAGCGAGTCGTACAACACGGTCGGGCGCTACAACGGCAAGCCGGCCGCCGGCCTGGCCATCAAGCTGGCCGCGGGCGCCAATGCACTCGACACGGTCAAGGCCATAGACGCGCGGGTGGCGGAGCTCGAGAAGTTCTTTCCGCAGGGCATGAAGGTGCAGAAGCCCTACGACACCACGCCCTTCGTGCGGATCTCCATCGAGGAGGTCATCAAGACGCTGGTCGAGGCCGTGATGCTGGTGTTCCTGGTGATGTACCTGTTCCTGCAGAACTTCCGCGCCACGCTGATCCCGACCATCGCGGTTCCGGTGGTGCTGCTGGGCACCTTCGGCGTGCTCGCGGCCTTCGGCTTCACCATCAACACGCTGACGATGTTCGCGATGGTGCTGGCCATCGGCCTGCTGGTGGACGATGCGATCGTGGTGGTCGAGAACGTCGAGCGCGTGATGACCGAAGAGGGCCTGTCGCCCAAGGAGGCCACGCGCAAGTCCATGGGCCAGATCACCGGCGCGCTGGTGGGCGTGGCCCTGGTGCTGGCGGCGGTGTTCGTGCCGATGGCCTTCTTCGGCGGCTCCACGGGCGTGATCTACCGGCAGTTCTCGATCACCATCGTCTCGGCGATGACGCTGTCGGTGCTGGTGGCGATGGTGCTCACGCCGGCGCTGTGCGCGACGCTGCTCAAGCCGGTGCACAAGGGCCACGCGATGGCGACCACCGGCTTCTTCGGCTGGTTCAACCGCAGCTTCGACCGCGGCAACGGGCACTACCAGGGCATCGTGCGGCACATGGTGGCCAAGGGCTGGCGCTACATGGCCGTGTACGCGGTGCTGCTGGCGGTGGTGGTGGTCGGCTTCATGAAGCTGCCGGTGGGCTTCCTGCCCGACGAGGACCAGGGCACGATGTTCGCGCTGGTGCAATTGCCGCCGGGCGCGACCAACGCGCGCACGGAAGAAGTGATCCGCCAGGTGGAGCATCACTTCCTGGTCGACCAGAAAGATGCCGTCTCGGGCATCTTCACCGTGGCCGGCTTCAGCTTTGCGGGCAGCGGCCAGAACACCGGCTTCGCCTTCATCAAGCTCAAGCCCTGGGACGAGCGCAAGGGCGAGGCCCTGAGCGTGACCGGCGTGGCGGCCAAGGCCGGCGCCTTCTTCAACACGATCCGCGACGCCAAGGTGTTTGCCTTCGCGCCGCCGGCCGTGGCCGAGCTCGGCAACGCGACCGGCTTCGACCTGATGCTGCAGGACCGCGCCAACCTCGGGCACGCGGCCCTGATGCAGGCGCGCAACCAGCTGCTCGGCGCGCTGTCCAAGGACAAGCGCCTGGTGGCCGTGCGCCCCAACGGCCTGGAGGACACACCCGAATTCAGGCTCGAAATCGATCCGCACAAGGCGCAGGCCCAGGGCCTTTCGATGTCGGACATCAACGACACCTTCTCGGCCGCCTGGGGCAGCAGCTACGTCAACGACTTCATCGACAAGGGACGCGTGAAGAAGGTGATGCTGCAGGCCGATGCACGCTACCGCATGCTGCCCGAGGACATCGACCGCTGGTACGTGCGCAACAGCGCCGGAACGATGGTGCCCTTCACCTCCTTCGCCAAGGCCGGCTGGAGCTCGGGTTCGCCGCGCCTGGAGCGCTACAACGGGGTGCCCTCGGTCGAAATTTTGGGCATGGCGATGCCGGGGGCGGCATCGAGCGGCGAGGCGCTCGCCATCGTGGAAGCGGCGGTCGCGCAGCTGCCGGCGGGCATCGGCTACGAATGGACCGGCCTGTCGCGCCAGGAGAAGGCATCGAGCGGCCAGACCGGCCTGCTGTACGGGCTGTCGATCCTGATCGTGTTTCTCTGCCTTGCCGCGCTCTACGAGAGCTGGTCCATCCCGTTCTCGGTGATCCTGGTGGTGCCGCTCGGTGTGCTGGGCGCACTGGTCGGAGCGATCCTGACCTGGAAGATGAACGACGTGTACTTCCAGGTGGGCCTGCTCACCACGATCGGGCTCGCTTCGAAGAACGCCATCCTGATCGTCGAGTTCGCGAAAGACCTGCATGCGCAGGGCAAGGGACTGGTGGAGTCGGCGCTGGAGGCGGCACGCCTGCGCCTGCGGCCCATCCTGATGACTTCGCTGGCCTTCATTCTCGGCGTGCTGCCGCTGGTGCTGGGCAGCGGCGCCGGGGCCGGCGCGCAGCACGCGCTGGGCACGGCGGTGATCGGCGGCATGCTGTCAGGCACGCTGCTCGCGATCTTCTTCGTGCCGCTTTTCTTCGTGCTGGTGCGCGGTCTCTTCCAGGGCGGTTCGGCCACTCCCGCTGCTCCCGCTGCCCCCCACGCACAACCGGCCGCGGCCGCATCCTGAGGCATCCGCCATGAAACCATTCCGTCTTGCGCCCCTCGCGCTCGCAGTCCTGATGGCCGGCTGCAGCCTGATGCCGGCCTACCAGCAGCCCGCCGCTCCCGTGGCCGGCAAATTCGCCGGCGACATGGGGCCCGCCGACCCGGCATCCACGCCAGTGTCCGATCTCGGCTGGCGCGACGTCTTCACCGATCCATCGCTGCAGCGCGTGATCGAGATGAGCCTCGCCAACAACCGCGACCTGCGCGTGGCGGTGCTGAACATCGAGAAGGCGCGTGCCCAGTACCGCGTGCAGGACGCGGCGCTCTTTCCCACCGTCAACGCCAGCGCCGCCGGCAGCGGCAGCCGCACCCCTGCCGACCTGTCGTCCACCGGCGAGGCGCTCACTGCGCGCCAGTACAGCGCGTCGCTCGGATTCAGCGCCTATGAGATCGACCTCTTCGGTCGTGTGCGCAGCCTGAGCGCGCAGGCGCTGCAGCAGTTCCTCTCCACGGCCGAAGCGCGCCGCAGCACGCAGATCAGCCTGGTGGCCGAGGTGGCGACCGCCTATCTCACCCTCGCCGCCGATCAGGACCGGCTGGCACTCGCGCGCGACACGCTGCGCAGCCAGGGCGACTCCTACCGGCTCAACCAGCGCAGCTTCGAACTGGGTGCGGCTTCGGCCCTCACGCTGAGCCAGGCACAGACCAGCGTGGACAGCGCGCGCGTGGATGTCGAACGCTACACCTCGCAGGTCGCGCAGGACCGCAATGCGCTGGTGCTGCTCGTGGGCGCCGAAGTGCCCGACGAACTCCTGCCGCGCGCGCTCCCGGACGGGGCGACGGCCGAGGCCAGCCCGCTGGCTTCCATTCCGCCGGGGCTGCCCTCGGACCTGCTGCAGCGCCGGCCCGACATCCTGCAGGCCGAGCGCGACCTCAAGGCGGCCAATGCCTACATCGGCGCGGCGCGCGCAGCCTTCTATCCGCGCATCAGCCTCACGGCCTCGGCGGGCACGTCGAGCAGCGAACTGTCGGGCCTGTTCAAGGGCGGCTCGGGCAGCTGGAGCTTCGCGCCGCAGATCACGCTGCCGATCTTCGACGGCGGCACCAACCGCGCCAACCTCAAGATCGCCACGGTGAGCCGCGACATCTCGGTGGCGCAATACGAAAAAGCCATCCAGACGGCATTCCGTGAAGTGTCGGACGCGCTGGCGCAACGCAATACGCTCGGGCGCCAGCTCGATGCACAGCAGTCGCTGGTGAACGCGACGGCGAACAGCTATCGCCTGTCGCAGGCGCGCTTCAGCCGCGGCGTGGACAGCTACCTGAGCGTGCTCGATTCGCAGCGCTCGCTCTATACCGCCCAGCAGGACCTGATCGGCACGCGCCTGGCGCGCTTCACCAACCTGGTGACTTTCTACAAGACGCTGGGCGGCGGATGGGTCGAGACCACGAACACGCCCGTGGCCGCGAAGCCTTCGGACAACGCCTCCTGAATCGACGCGCCTGGAATCTCCGCGCATCCATCGCATGGCGCGGCACATCCCCTGCCGCTTCAGCTGCTGACCGGCACGAAGTCTCCATTTTTTCTCCTTCTTTGGCCCCTAGCCTCAGGGAATGCCTGATCTCATCCACGTTCCGCCTCGGCGAGCCGGCCGGTTCGGAACGATCGCCCGCATCTTGGGCATGGCGCTGGCCACCGGTTGCGCGCAAGCCCCCGTGGTCCCCTCGGAAGACCACGTCAAGAGCAGCGGCGTGTCGCCGGCAAGCCGTGCCGTGGCGCGTGCTGCGGCGCCCCAAGGCGCATGCAGTGTCGAGCTCTATGGCGACTCCATCCTTCATGGCGGTTTCCTGGGCGACCGGCGGCTCGATGAAAGCCCGGCGGCCGCTCTGCGCCGGATGCGTCCCAGATACCGGGTGATCGATCATTCCGTGAGCGGGGAAACAGCCAGCGCACGGTCGGCGGCATTCGCAAGCGAAGCACGTTCGAGCCGCATCGTGGTCATCCAGCATGGGCTCAATGACGCGATGCAGAACTTGCCCCTGGAGCCGGCGCTGCGCGCCATGGTCAACCAAGCCAGGGCCGAGGGGCGCGACGTGGTCTTGACGGGCTTGTCGCAGACGCTCGCCGGTGCCGACGTGCGTGCACGAGGCGACGCGACGGTTCGGCGACTGGCGGGAGATCTCGCAGTGCCATTTGCCGACTGGGGCAGCGTGCCGATGCGTCGCGGCGAGATGGCGGACATTCTCCATCCCTCGCAGATCTACTCGACTCGGCTCGTCGAGCGCCTGGTCAAGGTGCTGGACCACCTGGCCCCCGAATGCGTGTGAGACACCACGCGCACTTCAGCGCGGCAGTTCGATCCTGATGCGCAGGCCGCCGTTGTCTGCGAGCGATGCCTCGATCGTGCCGTCATGGGCCAGCACCGCGCTGCGCGCGATGGCCAGGCCCAGCCCGACACCACGATCGACCTCGCGGCGGTCGATCCGCACGAAGGGCACGAAGATCGCTTCGAGCATGTGCGGCGGTACGCCCGGCCCGTGGTCGCTGATCACCACCTCCAGCAAGCTGCCCTCCGTGCGCAGGCTCGCGCGCACCTCCACCGTGCTTCCCTGCGCCGTGTGCTTCACGGCATTGCGAATCACGTTCTCGAACGCGCGGTAGATCAGTTCGCCGTCCACCTGGGCGACGAAGTGCTCGGGCGCCTCGATGCTCACCGAGCGGTTCGTCGCGCGCCCCTCGAAGTCGGCGTCGGCCACGATGTCGTGCAGCAGCTCGATCACATCGACCGCGCTGCGCGAGACGGGGGCCGATGCCGTCAGCCGGTGCAGCGTGAGCATTTCGTCGATCAGCGCGTCCAGGCGCCGGGTCTCGCGCTCGACGCGTTCGACCATGGCACCCACCTGCGAGGAATCCTGCTCGAGCAGCCCGATGGCCGCCTGGATGCGCGACAGCGGTGAACGCAGCTCATGCGAGATGTCGTGCAGGAGGCGGTCGCGCGCGGCGATCAGCGCCTGCAGCTGCGCCGCCATGCCGTCGATGTCGTGCGCCAGATCGGTGATCTCGTCGCGGCGCCCTTTCATGAGCGGTTCGACGCGCGTATCGAGATGCCCTTGCGCCATGCGCTGGAGCCCCCAGCGCAGGTGCTGGAGCGGCCGGGAGAGATACCAGGCCAGGAAGCCGCCGAAGACCAGGCTGGCCAGCACGGCGATCATCGCGGGAACGACGGGAATCCCGCTCACCTTGGGCACCGGATCGCTGGGCGGCGGCACCGCTCCGATGAGCCACAGATAGAGCGCCGTCAACCCGATGCTCGAGATCATGCAGCTCGACAGCACCAGCAGCAGCTTGCGGAACAGGCGCGTGGGCCGGGCCATGGCCGTTCAGTCCTTGAGCAGCTGGTAGCCGAGGCCGCGCACGCTCTGTATCCACGAACGGCCGTCGTCGCGCGTGCCCATCTTCTGGCGGATGCTGCTGATGTGCACGTCGATGCGGCGATCGAAGCGCGTCAGCGGCCGGTCGAAGGCGGCCAGGGAGATTTCCTGCTTGCTGATCAGCTGCCCCGCATGGCGCACCAGGACTTCCAGAAGGTTGAATTCGGTGCCCGTCAGCTCCAGCGGCGCACCCTGCCAGGCGGCCTGGCGCGTGCCGGGCCAGAGCGTGAGTGCGCCGGCCGTCAGCATCAGCGCGGCGTTAGCGCCTTCGGGCCGGTTGCGGCTTTCGGTGCGCCGCAGGATCGCGTGGATGCGCGCCACCAGTTCGCCGGGCGTGCATGGCTTGGGAACGTAGTCGTCCGCGCCCATGTTGAGGCCGACGATCTTGTCGACGTTGTCGCCGCGCGCCGTGAGCATGAGCACCGGCACGTTGCTCGTGGAGCGGATCCGGCGCAGCGCTTCGATGCCGGACAGGCGCGGCATCATGATGTCCAGCACCACGAGCGCATAGCTGCCGCGCAGCGCCTCGCTCACGCCCGCCTCGCCGTCATGGACCACACGCACATCGAAACCCTCGCGGGAGATGTAGAGCGACAACATCGATGTGAGGTCGACGTCGTCGTCGACAAGCAGAACCCTGTGCATGGGCGGAGTATGGCGCCGATCCGGCAGAGGCTCGCCAGGCGGGCGCCGATATTTACCCAGCTTAACGCTGGTTGACCGCAGCCAACAGGGGGCGCTTCTAACCTCGGTGGAGGAAGAAGATCTGATGACCACACCGCTGCGCTCCCTGTTCGCCACCCCGCTGGCCGTCTGCCTGGCCTGGGGCCTGGCCGCCTGCGCCACAGGCCATCTCGAAGGCCCGCCACAGCCGCAGGCACCGCCTTCATGGCAGTCCGAATTGCCGCACGGCGGGCGCACCGGCGACCTGCGGCAATGGTGGCAGCAGTTCGACGACACACGTGTCGCCCGCCTGGTCGAGATGGCCGAGCGAGACAGTCCCTCGCTCACGAAGGCCTGGGCCAGCATAGAGAAGGCACGCGCCACCCTGCGCAGCACGCGCGCGCAGGCCCGGCCCGGCGTGACTGGCAGCGCATCGGCTTCGCGCAGCAACCAGTTGCAGTCAGGCGAGTCCACGGCCACCGGCACCTCGCGCAGCGCCGGCTTCGATGCCTCGTGGGAGCTGGACCTGTTCGGCAAGGTCCGCCGCAACACGGAAGCGTCCGAGGCGCGCGTCGAGGCACGCGCCGCCGACTGGCACGATGCGCGCGTCTCGCTCGCGGCGGAAGTGGCCGATACCTATGTGCAGTACCGCGCATGCGTGTTGCTCGCGGATGCGTACCAGCGCGAGGCGGCCTCGACGGCCGCCACCGAGAAGGCGACGGAGGTCGCCGTGCAGGCTGGCTTCACCGCGCCGTCGGACGGCGCCCTGGCGCGTGCGAGCCTTGCAAGCGCGCAGTCGAGCCTTGTGCAGCAGCGCACGCAATGCGACATCCTCGTCAAGTCGCTGGTGTACCTCACCGGCAGCGACGAGCCGTCGCTGCGGCGGCTGATCACAGGCGGGGACGACCCCGTGCCGCGGCCGGCCGACCTGCAGGTGCAGGCGGTGCCCGCGCAGGTGCTGCGGCAGCGCCCCGACCTGGCCTCGCTCGAGCGCGAGGTGGCCGCCACCGGCGCGGAGATCGGCGCGGCGCAGGCGGATCTGTCTCCGAGCCTGTCGCTCAGCGGGTCGGTCAGCGTGTCGGCAAGCAGCCTGGCCTCGCCGGCCACGCTCTGGTCGTTCGGGCCGTCGCTCTCGATACCGCTGTTCGACGGCGGCAAGCTCGATGCCGCGGTCGAGACGGCGCGCGCCAGCTACACGTCGGCGCTGGCCGCCTATCGGCAAGGTGTGCGCACCGTGGTGCGGGACGTGGAAGAAGCCCTCACGAACCTCAACGGTGCCGCCCTGCGGGCCGAGCAGGCTGAGAAGGCCGCGCGCGAGTACCGCAGCTACTTCCTGTCCACCGAGACCAACTGGCGCGCGGGGCGCACCAGCCTTCTCTCGCTGGAGGAGGCCCGGCGCTCGGCGCTGTCGGCGGAGATCACCGAGATCACGCTGCAGCAGAACCGCGTCCAGTACTGGATCGCCCTCTACAAGGCCGTCGGCGGCGGATGGCAGCCCGGCACGCCGGCCGTGTCGCCCGAAGCGCTGGCCGATGAAAAAACGAGAACGCCATGAACATCACATCGAAACCCAAGCTTCGCCGCGGCGCCGCCGTCGCCGTGGTCCTTCTCCTGGCTGTCGGCGGCGCGATGCTGCTTCTGCGGCCGCCGACCCGGGCGCTTGCGCCGAGCGCGCCTGCCAGCGCGATGACGGTCGAGGTCGTGACGCCCGACAACCGGGTCTGGCCCCGGACCCTGCAGGGCAGCGGCCCCGTGACGGCATGGCAGGAGATCATCGTGAGCCCCGAGACCGGCGGCTACCGCATCGCCGAGTTGATGGTGGATGTCGGTGCCACCGTCCGGCGCGGCCAGGTGCTCGCGCGTCTGGCGGACGAAGGCCTGCGGGTCGACCTGCGCAAGCAGGAAGCGGTGGTCGCGCAGTCGCGCAGCAGCCTCGAACAAGCCAGCGCGAACGTGCGGCGGGCGAAGGTCGTCGGCACGACGGGGTCGCTCTCCGCGCAGCAGATCGAGGAGTACCGCATCACGGAGGACTCGGCGCGCGCAACCCTTCAGTCCTCCCAGGCAGACCTCGACAGCGTGAAGCTCAAACTCACGCAGACTCGCGTGCTGGCTGCCGATGACGGCGTGGTGTCGTCGAAAACCGGCGTGGTCGGCAATGTGGTGAGCGCCGGCACCGAACTCTTCCGCCTCGTGCGGCAGGGCCGGCTTGAGTGGCGGCCCGAATTCGATGCCCGCGAGCTCGCCTCGGTGCAAGCCGGCCAGAAGGCCGAGCTGACGCTGCTCAACGGAGAGCGCGTCGAGGGCACCGTGCGCATGGCGGCGCCCACCTTGTCGACGACCACCGGGCGCGCCACGGTGTACGTCAGCCTGAACGGCGGCAGCACTGCGCGCGCAGGCATGTTCGCCAGCGGCCTGGTCAGGCTGGGCAATGCGCCGGCCGTGACGCTTCCGCAATCGGCGATCGTGATGCGCGACGGGCGTGCCTATGTCTATCTCGTGGATGGGAGCAGCAAGGTCTCCGCGCAGGCCGTGACGACGGGCCGCCGCCAGGATGACCGGGTCGAGCTGCTGTCGAAACTGCCCGCTGACGCGCAAGTGGTTGCCAGCGGCGGCGCATTCCTGTCCGACGGTGTGCAGGTGATGGTGAAGCAACCGGAGGCCAAGCGATGAATATCTCGTCCTGGTCGATCCGCAATCCGGTCCCCGCGATCCTGACCTTCATCCTGCTCACGGTGCTGGGGCTGATCGGCTTCAGGACGCTGCAGATCCAGGATTTTCCCGACACCGACCTGCCCACCATCCAGGTCTCGGCTTCGCTCGAAGGCGCCGCGCCGGCACAGCTCGAGACGGAGGTTGCGCGCAAGATCGAGGACAAGCTCGCGTCGCTGAGCCGGCTTGACCACATCACCACGACCATCACCGACGGCCTGGTGAGCATCAGCGTCAGCTTCGAGATCGACAAGAACTCGGAGGAAGCGCTCAATGAAGTCCGCAACGCGGTCGACAGCGCCAAGGCCGACCTTCCGGCCAGCATGGCGTCGCCGACGGTCTCCAAGCTGACCACGGCCAGCAGCGCGCTGCTCACCTACACCATCGAATCGAAGACGATGGATGAGAAAGACCTGTCCTGGTTCGTCGACAACCAGGTCACCAAGAGCCTGCTGGCCGTCAAGGGCGTCGGTTCCGTGTCGCGGGTGGGGGGCGTCAGCCGCGAAGTCCACGTCGATCTCGATGCGCGGTTGATGGCGGGCCTGGGCGTCACGCCTTCCGACGTGTCCACGAGGCTCAAGGCGACGCAGAAGGAAGCCTCGGGCGGGGAAACCTTCGTGGGCGGCCAGAAGCAGTCGAGCCGCACCCTGGCCACGGTGGGGTCGGCCGCCGAAGTCGCGGCCATCACGCTGTCGCTGGGCGACGGCCGCTATGTGCGGCTCGACCAGATTGCGCGCATCAGCGATGCGAATGCCGAGCGCACGACCATGGCGTTTCTCGACGGCAAGAAGGTGATCGGGTTCCAGGTCACGCGTTCCCGGGGATTCTCGGACGTCGGCGTCGCCAACGATATCCGCGAGGCGCTGAAGAAGTTTTCCTCAGCGCATCCCGAGGCAAGGGTCGTCGAGGCCAGCAATACCGTCACGCCGATCCAGGAGAACTACCAGGGCTCCATGGAGCTGCTGCTCGAAGGCGCCGTGCTCGCGGTTCTGGTGGTGGGATGGTTCCTGCGCGACATGCGCGCGACCTGGATCGCGGCGGCCGCGCTTCCGTTGTCCATCGCACCGGCCTTCGCTTTCATGGCGCTGGCGGGATATTCGCTGAACACGGTCACCCTTCTCTCGCTTTCCCTGGTCATCGGCGTGCTGGTGGACGATGCGATCGTGGAAATCGAGAACATCGAGCGGCATCTGCTGATGGGCAAGACGCCCTACCAGGCGGCGATGGAGGCCGCGGACGAGATCGGCCTGGCCGTGATCGCAACGACGTTCACGCTGGTGGCGGTGTTCCTGCCGACGGCCTTCATGGGCGGCATTCCGGGCAAGTTCTTCCGGCAGTTCGGCGTGACCGCCTCGGTCGCGGTGCTCGCATCGCTGCTGGTGGCGCGCCTGCTCACGCCGATGATGGCCGCCTACCTGCTCAAGCCCAAGGCCGCCCATCTGCACAACGCATCGACGGACGGCCCCACGATGACGCGCTACCTGGCGTGGGTGCGCGGCGTCCTTCAGCATCGCAAATCCACCGCCGCGGCCGCGCTGCTCTTCCTGGTGCTTTCGATCGGGCTGGCGCTGTCGATCCCGACCGCCTTCATGCCCGCGCAAGACAAGGCGCAGAGCACGGTGACACTCAAGCTCGGCCCCGACGCCACGCTGGAGCAGACCGTCGCCGTCAGCCGGCAGGCGCAGCAGATGCTCGGCGAGATACCCGAGGTGCGCTCCGTCTTCGTCGCCGCCGGCACGGCCAGCACCGGAAGCGGCATGGGCGCGACGGCCACGACCGACGTCACCAGTTCCACGCTCACGGTGGACCTGGTGGACCGCGGGGACCGCACGCTCAAGCAGTCCCAGGTCGAGTCGAAGATCCGCGACCGGTTGAAGACCATTCCCGGCGTGCGTGTGACCGTCAGCGGCAGCAGCAACGGATCGACGCTGGAGATCACGCTCGCCGGCGACGATGCCGACACGCTCGACAAGGCCGCCAAGCAGGCGGAGCAGCAGCTCCGTACCCTGAGGAATGTCGGCAACGTGACGTCGAGCGCGGCGTTGCAGCGCCCGGAGGTTCAGTTGCGCCCGGACTATGCGCGCGCCGCCGCCCTGGGCGTCACGTCCGAGGCGCTCGCGGACGCCGTGCGGCTGGCGACCTACGGCGACTACTCGACGGCGCTGCCCAAGCTGAATCTGCCCGAGCGCCAGATCGCGATTCGCGTGCGCATGGATGCCTCGGTGCGCGCCGACATGGATGCGATCGCCCAGCTGCGCGTCAAGGGAGATGACGGCGCGGTCAGCCTCGGCTCGGTGGCGGACGTGGCCATGGGCAGCGGCCCTTCGCAAATCGACCGACTGGACCGTTCCCGCAACGTGACCCTGAGCGTGGAGCTCAACGGGCGTGCGCTCGGCGAAGTGCAGCAAGAGGCCATGGCCCTGCCGGCCTTCAAGTCGCTGCCCGCGGGCGTGCGCGTCGTGGAGCAAGGCGAGTTGCAGCGCATGGCCGAGCTGTTCACGAGCTTCGGCACGGCGATGGCGATCGGGGTGTTCTGCATCTATGCGGTGCTCGTGCTGCTGTTTCACGACTTCATGCAACCTGCCACCATTCTTTGCGCGCTGCCGCTCGCCCTGGGCGGCGCGTTCGGCGCGCTGTGGCTCACGAACCAGTCGTTCTCGATGCCGGTGGTCATCGGCGTGCTGATGCTCATGGGCATCGTGACCAAGAACTCGATCCTGCTGGTCGAGTACGCCATCCTCGCAAGGCGGCAGCGCGGAATGACACGGCTGGAGGCGGTGATCGACGCTTGCCACAAGCGGGCGCGTCCGATCGTCATGACGACCATCGCCATGGGCGCCGGCATGCTGCCCAACGCCCTCGGCCTCGGCGCTGAGCCCAGTTTCCGGCAGCCGATGGCGATCGTGGTCATCGGCGGGTTGATCACCTCGACCGTGCTGAGCCTTCTGGTGGTCCCCGTGGTGTTCACCTGTGTGGACGACCTGCTGCAGTCGCTGCGCCGTTGGCTGCCGCAAAGCCAATCGGCCGCGTAGACCACCGATGAGCGATGCGCCCTGGCCGCGCGCGTGTCAGTCGCGCGGTGGAAACACCGGCTCGCCGAGGTTGAGCATCAGTCGGTTGGCCCACGCGAAGATCGCCACCGCGTGGATGGTGTCCAGGATCTCGAGATCGGTGAGGCCGGCGGCGCGCACGGCGCGCAGTTGCTCCGCACCGAAGCCGGCCGGGCTGCGCGTGAGCGCGATCGACAGGTTCACGATGGCGCGTTCGCGCGGCGTGGTGCCCGCGCCCTGCGGGTCGGTGAAGACCTGTGCGATCACGTCGTTGCGCTTGGCCAGCTGCTCGAAGCGCTGCGCGTGCACCGAGGCGCAGTACACGCAGCCGTTGATGCGCGACACCACCGCGCTCGCCAGTTCGCGCTCCGCGCGCGACAGGCCGCCGGGCGCGTACATGATGGCGTTGAACACCGTGGCGCGCTCCTGCAGGATGCGCGGCTGGTGCACCAGCAGCAGGTAGTAGTCGGAGCTGCGCGCCTTCGGGTGGCTGGCGTCCAGCACCTGCACCTGTTCGGCGGAGGCCTGCGTCAGGTCGATCACCGGCAGCCAGGCCTTCCAGCCCAGCGTCTCGCTGGTGTAGCCGTTGATGCGCAGCGGCTCGCCCGGCGGCGGCAGGTTGGCCGGATGGACGAAGGGGGCCGTGTTCTCTTCCACGGCCGCTGCGGCGTTGTCGCCGCCGAGCGCGGCCAGCGCCTGAAGGCCGGCGACCACGCGCACCTGGTAGGCGACGAAGGCGATCAGCTGCGCCAGCGCCACCACCTCGGGCGTCGCCAGCCCGGCGGCCGGCAGTTTGAGCAGGGCCTCGCGATCGCCCTCGACGGGGCGGTCGGTCAGCGTGCGCGTGAACGCGAGCACGGCCTGCAGCCGCGCATCCGCGCCGAGCGATTCGACCGGGGCGCCATCGGCGGCGGCCTGCTGCGTCGCGCTCAGCGGCGCCAGCGCATCGAGCCGCGCGCGGTAGTGCGCCTGCAGCGCGACGCTGCCCGCGCTGCGCGCGATGGCATGGGCCGCAAGCAGCCGCTCGACCAGCGGCGGGCCCGACAGTGCCGGATCGAACAGGGCCTCGTAGCTGCCCTGGGTGGCGGCGGCCACCTTGTCGCGCTGGTGGCGTACCGCATGCACGGCGCTGCCCTCGGCGAGCGGCACGCAAGCGTCGACGAGGTCGGGGGAAATCTGTGAGTCAGTCATGGGTGGTGTCTCCGGAGGATGTGGTGCGCGCGGTCACGGCCTGCTGCAGGAAGCGCAGCACGCCTTGCCAGGAAGCCTCGTCCGCATGCGCGTTGTTCGCAGGCGTGCCGCCCGAGGTGCTGCGCCGGCCCGACACCGGATGCGCATAGCCGAGCTGCGTGGTCGGCACATAGGGGAACAGGATCGAATGGCCCGCGCCCTCGAAATCGAGATGAGCCACCGCGTGCGGATGCCCGAACTGCGCGAGTCGCTCGGTCACCATGCGGCTGTAGAGGCTCGACGGCCAGGAGCCGTCGTCCGTCGCGGACAGCAGCATCACCGGGCCGCGGATGCGTTCGACCCGGATGCGCGCGCGCTCGACCGCCTCGGGGTCTTGCAGCGCGGTCAGCAGCGCGTCGGCATGGCGGCGCGGCTCGGGGCCTTCGTCCCAGGGCGCCCAGGTCGCGCTGCGGTTGTTTTCCCACACATGCGGTAGCGGCTGCCCGTGCAGGAGCCATGCGGGCCCTTCGCGTCCGAGCGAGGGGTCGCAAGCGTTCTGCGCGCAGTGCACCACGGCGCCGGGCACATAGCCGATGACCGCCGAGACCGATTCGGGAAACAGCGTGCCCAGCAGCAGCACCAGTTCTCCGCCGCGCGACTGGCCGCTGAGCGCGACGAAGCCGTGCGCCGGGCGCACCGTGCGGTGCAGCCAGGCCAGCGCTTGCTCGAAGTATTCGAGCCGGGTGTTCGAGATGTAGTCCGAGAGGCCCGGCGCCTTGAAGTAGGCGAGCGCGAAGGCCGCGTAGCCGTGCGATGCGTACAGCGCGGCGCGCGGCTCGTTGATGCCGCCGCCGGAGCCGTTGAGGATCATCACGGCCGGATGCGGACCCGGACCGGCGGGCATGTAGAGCGTGCCGACCAGGCCCTCTTCGCGCACATCGCGGCGCGTCACGCCCTCGCCGGCCAGGCGCTGCACGAAGCTGCCATGCAGCTCGGCCGCATCGCCGCCCCGGCGCACGCCGATGTCGGTGCGCAGCGCCGCGCCCGGCACGGCGCCGAACTGCTCGCGCGCACCGGGCGTGTCCGGCACCTGGGACCAGACCAGGCCCATCGCCGACACGCCTTCGTAGCTGCTGCCGGCGATCGGCGCGTCGCGCTGCAGGTCGACCGTGCCCGCGGCGTCGGCCACGAAGCGCGCCGACGCGCGCCACGGCACGCCGGCCCCGCGCTGCGTGCAGCTGGCGATCTCGATCTGCTCGCCCGGCGCCAGGCCATCGACCGCGATGCGCCGGGGCACGTCGATGAGCGCGTCCTCGGGCGTGATGCTCAACATGCGCGCGCCCTCACTTGACCGGCGTGACCTGCATCGCCGTCGTGCGGTCGCTCAGCAGCGGCACCACCTTCAGGCCCTTCTTCGCGGCCCAGATGTTCTGGTAGTGGTAAAGCGGGATCTGGCCCACGTCGTCGGTCACCAGCTTGGCGGCGTGGCGGAAGATGGCTTCGCGGCGCTTGGCATCGAACTCGACGGTGGCGGCGTCCAGCGCCTTGTCGACCGACTCGTTGCTGTAGCGGCCCCAGTTGTTGGAGCCGCGGCCGCGCTTGGCGTCGGGCGTGGTCAGCGTCTGCAGCAGCCCGTAGCCGGCTTCGCCCGTGCCGTTGCCCCAGGCGATCACGCTGACCGCATATTCGTTCTTGTTGGCGCGGCTCGAGTACACGGCCCACGGCACCACCTCGACCTTGGTCTTCACGCCGATGCGGCTCCAGAACTGCGCCACGGCCTGCACCGTCTCGGGCGCCTGCGGGTAGCGGTCGCCGGGCACGTGGATCGCGATCTGGAAGCCCTGCGGGAAGCCGGCTTCTGCCAGCAGCTTCTTCGCCTGCTCGGGGTTGTAGGCGACGTCCTTGACTTCGGGGTTGTAGCCGAAGCTGCCCTTGGGCATCCACTGGTTGGCCTCGGTCACGGTGCCCTGCAGCACGCGGTCGACGATGGCCTTGCGGTTGATCGAGAGCGACAGCGCCTGTCGCACCTTCACGTCGAGCAGCGGGTTCTTCTCGAGCGGCTTGCCTGCGTTGTCGGTGATGAACTCGTTCGGGCCGGGCTTGAAGGTGGGTTGCAGCAGCAGCACGCGCAGGCCCGGGTAGGTGTACACGCTGACCTTCGGGTCCTTGCGCAGCTTCTCCACGTCGGTCACGGCGACCTTGTCGATCACGTCCACGTCGCCGGCCAGCAGCGCGGCCGTGCGCGCCGCGCCGTTGTTGATGAAGCGGTAGTTGACCTTCTCCCACAGCGGCTTCGGGCCATAGTAGCCGGGGTTGCGCTCGAACACCGTGCGGTCGCCCGGCACGTAGGAGATGAACTTGTAGGGGCCGGTGCCGACCACGGCGCGGCCCGCGTTGTAGTCCTCGGTCTTCGACTTCTCGCCGACATGCTTGCTCACGATGTAGATCGATGCGATCTCCAGCGGCAGCATCGGGTTGGGCGTGGTGGTCTTGACGATCAGCGTGGCCGGGTCCTTGGCGGTGGCGGACTCCACCGAGCGCAGCGCGCCCGAATACGAGGCCACGCTGCCCGGCACGTTGCGCGCGCGCTGGAAGGAGAACACGATGTCGTCGGCCGTGAAGGGCGTGCCGTCCTGCCACTTGATGTCGGTGCGCAGCTTGAATTCCCAGGTCTTGTCATCCAGCGTCTTCCAGCTCGACGCGAGCGCGGGCTCCAGCTTGCCGCCGTCGCGCGAATTGATGATCGAGTCCCAGAAATGCAGCGCCAGCGATCGGTCGCCCGCGTGGTTGTTGAGCTCGGGGTCGACCGATGAGATCGGGTCGGCGAAGCCGATGGACAGCGTCTGGGCGGAGGCCGATACGGAGGCCAGCGCGCCGGCGGCGAGCAGTGCGGCGGCGGCGATGGGGAGCAGGCGGTTCATGAAGATCCTTTGGCGAAGACAGTGAATCGGGAGGTCAGTTGGTGTCGTAGAGGTGGCAGGCTGTGGCATGCCGGATCGCGATGCCGCGCAGCTGCGGCACCTCGGTGCGGCAGCGCGGCATCGCCTTGGGACACCGCGGATGAAAGTGGCAGCCCGAGGGCGGCGCGATCGGGCTCGGGATCTCGCCGCGGATCGCGCTGAAGGTGGTGCGCCGCGCGTCGATGCTCGGAATCTCGGCCAGCAGCGCCTGCGTGTACGGATGGGCCGGCCGCGCGAACAGCTCGGCCACCGGCGCGCTTTCGACCACGCGGCCGAGGTACATCACGACCACGCGGTCGCACAGATGCTCGATCACGCCCAGGTCGTGGCTGATGAAGAGGTACGCCAGCCCGAGCTGGTCGCGCAGGTCCATGAAGAGGTTGAGGATCTGCGCCTGGATCGACACGTCCAGCGCCGCCACCGCTTCGTCGCACACCAGCATCGAAGGCTGCACCGCGAGCGCCCGCGCAATGCCGATGCGCTGGCGCTGGCCGCCGCTGAACTGGTGCGGGTAGCGATGGCGCAGCGCGGGGTCGAGCCCCGCGCGTTGCAGCTGGGCGCTCACGTAGTCGTCCTGCCCCGCCGCATCGGTCAGCCCGTGGAGCAGCGCCGCCTCGCCCACGATGCGCGAGACGCGCAGGCGCGGGTTCAGGCTCGCATACGGGTCCTGGAACACCATCTGGATGCGCAGGCGTGCCGCCAGCTGCTCTTCGGCCGAAAGGCTCGCCACGGGCTTGCCGCCGACGATCACTTCACCCTCCGTCGGTGCCAGCAGGCCCGCGGCGATGCGGCCCAGCGTCGACTTGCCGCAGCCGGACTCGCCGACCAGGCCGACCACCTCGCCGGGCCGTACCGACAGGTCGACCACATCGACAGCGTGCGTGACCACCGGCGGCTTGCTCATGCCCACGCTGCGCAACGCACGGCCGACAGCACCGGGCGGCGGCGCGACGCCAAAACGCTGCGCGACCTGGCGCAGTTCGACCAGCGGCACATCGTTGTCCTGCACGGGGGCGCGCGCCGCGGCGGGCAGCGCGGCCGGCAACGTGCGCACGGGCTTGTCGCGCTGCGGATGAAAGCAGCGCACCTCGTGCCAGGGCGCGTCATGCCGCGGGCGCGAAACCCCGGGCCGCGTTTCGCAGGCCGCATCCGCATGCGGGCAGCGCGGCGCGAAGGCGCAGCCGGCCGGCATGCCGAGCAGGCTCGGCGTCATGCCCGGGATCTGGCGCAGCCGCGCCCCGCGCTCGTTGGCACTCGGCAGGCTGTCGATCAGCCCGCGCGTGTACGGATGCTGCGGATGGTCGAGTACGTCGGCCACCGTGCCGTGCTCGACGATGCGACCGGCATACATCACGGCGATCTCGTCGGCCAGGCTCGCCACCACCGAGAGGTCGTGGCTGATCCAGATCAGAGAGGTGCCGGTGTCGCGCACCAGCTTCTGCACTTCGGAGAGGATCTGCGCCTGGATCGTCACGTCCAGCGCGGTGGTCGGCTCGTCCGCAATGATCAGGTTGGGGCCGTGCAGCATCGCGATGGCGATCGCCACGCGCTGGCGCATGCCGCCCGAGAGCTGGTGCGGGTAGGCGCGCAGGCGCTCTTCTGGGCTCGGGATGCCCATCAGCCCCAGCGTGTCGCGCGCATGGCGGCGTGCCTCTTCGGTGGAGACGCGCTTGTGCGCCTTCACCGCCTCGATCATCTGGGTGTCGACCCGCAGCACCGGGTTGAGCGTGGCCATCGGATCCTGGAAGATCATCGCGATGCGGTTGCCGCGCAGCTCGCGCCGCTCGGTTGCCGCCAGCTGCGTGAGTTCGCGGCCCTGGAACAGCACCTGCCCGCCCTCGACCTTTCCTGGCGGATCGACCAGGCCCATGATCGAGAAGCCGGTGACCGACTTGCCCGAGCCCGACTCGCCCACCAGGCCCAGCACCTTGCCGCGCCCCAGCGTGAAGGACACGCCGTCGACCACCGGCAGCACGCCGGCGCGCGTGTGGAAGCGCGTCTGCAGGTTGCGCACCTCAAGCGTCGGCACCTCGAGGTCTTGCACGGGAACGGCGCTCATTTCTGCAGCCTCGGGTTGAGCACGTCGCGCAGCTGGTCACCGACCAGGTTGATCGCGACGATGGCGGCCAGCAAGGCGACGCCGGGGAAGAAGCTGATCCAGTATTCGTTGGACAGCAGGTATTGGTAGCCGTTGGAGATCAGCAGCCCCAGCGACGGCTCGGTGATCGGCACGCCCAGCCCCAGGAAGGACAGCGTGGCCTCCAGCGTGATGGCGCGCGCGATCTGCAGCGCGCCGATCACCAGCAGCGGCGGCAGGCAGTTCGGCAGGATGTGGCCGGTGACGATGCGCCAGCGCGGAATGCCCTGCCCCTGCGCCGCGTCCACGTACTCGCGCCGCGCCTCGACCAGCGCCTGGCCGCGGGCGGTGCGCGCGTAGTAGGCCCACTCCAGCAGCACCAGCGTGAGCATCACGTTGCCCACGCCCTTGCCGACGTAGGCCAGGATCATCAGCGCCATCAGGATGGTCGGAAACGACAGCAGCAGGTCGACCAGCCGCATCAGCAGCGCGTCGACCTTGCCGCCGGCATAGGCGGCAATGAGGCCGACCAGCGTGCCGACCACCGCGGCGATCAGCGCCGAGCCCACGCCCACCGTCAGGCTGATGCGCAGCCCGTAGACGATGGCCGAGTACAGGTCGCGGCCCTGCCCGTCGGTGCCGAGCCAGTAGGTGTAGCCGCCCTCGCTGCTGTGCGAGCCCGGCGGCAGGCGCGCGTCGAGCACGTCGAGCTGCAGCAGGTCGTAGGGGTTCTGCGGCGTGATCCACGGCGCGAGCAGCGCGGCCAGCACCACGATGCCCAGCACCACCAGCCCGCCGACGGCGATGCGCGAATGCAGGAAGTCGGCGGCCACGCGCCACCAGATGGAGCGCTCGTCGTAGCTTTTCACTGCGCTCATTTCGCGCCCTCCAGCCGCACGCGCGGGTCGAGCAGCTTGTAGAGCAGGTCGACGATGAGGTTCAGCGTCACGAAGATCACGACCACCACCATCAGGTAGGCCACCACCACCGGGCGGTCGAGCGAGTTGATGCTGTCGAGGATCAGCTTGCCGGCGCCCGGCCAGGCGAAGATGCTCTCGGTGACCACCGCATAGGCGATGGTCGCGCCCAGTTCCAGCCCCAGCACCGTGACCAGCGGGATCATGGTGTTGCGCATCACGTGCATCAGCACCACGCGCGTGGGCGTGAGGCCCTTGGCGCGCGCGAACTTCACGTAGTCCTGCGGCAGCACCTCGCGCACGCCGGCGCGCGTGAGCCGCAGCACCAGCGAGATCTTGAAAAGCGCCAGGTTGAAGGCCGGCAGCAGCAGGTGCTGCCAGCCGTCGAGCGTGAGCCAGGACCACTGCACGCCGAACAGCTCGCGCGTGGCGCCGCGTCCGCTCGCGGGGAGCCAGCCGAGCTGCACGCTGAACACCATGATCAGCATCAGCGCGACCCAGAAGGCCGGCAGCGAGAAGCCGACGATGCTGGTGGCCATCAGCGTGCGCGACACCGGATGCTCGGGCTTCATGCCCGCGAACAGCCCCAGCGGCACGCCCACCATGATGGCCATGAGCAGCGCCGCGAAGGCCAGCTCCATCGTGGCCGGCAGGCGCTGCAGGATCAGGCGAACGGCGTCTTCCTGGTAGACGAAGCTGCGCCCCAGGCTGCCGTGCAGCGCGCCGTCGACGAAGGCCAGGTACTGGCGCCACAGCGGCTGGTCGAGCCCGAGCCGCGCGATGGCGGCCAGGCGCTCCTGCTGGTTCATGTCCTCGCCGATGAGGATGTCGATCGGGTTGCCGATGGCATGCAGGCCGATGAAGACGATCACCGTCATCGCCACCACGACGCCCAGCGCCTGCAGCACGCGGCGCAGGAGCCAGCCAGTCATGGCGACACCTCGCGGTCGCCGGCTTCGATGTACGGCGGCAGCTCCGAGGGGGTCCATTCGTCGCCGTCGAGCTCGGGCTCGGCGTAGCGCTGCATGGCGGCGAAGTGCTGGCCGGCGTCCTCGCTCAGCAGTCTGGCCGCGAGGCCGCGTGCCAGGCGCTGTGCGCCGTCGGTGATCTGCGGGATGTCGCCGGCCGCGGCGCCGTGCGAGAGCGAGGCGGCATAGTTGAAGCAGTGCACGCGCTCCAGCCCGGGGCAGGCGCCGGGCGTCTTCTCCTGGAACTCGAACAGCGGCCCGAGGTCGGGAGATTCGGCGAGCTCGCTGTCGGCCATGCCTTCGGGCGGCGCGAAGCGGTCCTGCCAGACGCGCACCTGTGAAGAGAACGCGGCGAACTCGGGCCGCAGCGCCCAGTCGGTGCGAAAACCCGTGCTGAACACGACGAAGTCGGCCGCCAGCGGGCCCTTGGCCGTGTCCAGGCGCAGCGCGCCGTCGGCCCGCTGCGCGGCGCCGAGCACCGGCGTGCCGAGCTGGAAATGCGCGTTCGCATGGCGCGACACGCGCAGCGTGCTGCCGTGCGGCGGCGGCACCTGCTGCACGTTGATGTAGTGGCGGATGCGCCACTTCCATTCGTCGGGCAGTTGCCAGAAGCCGTGGACCATGCCCGGGCTGCCCGCGCCCTTGCCCTTGTTGACGCGCGGCAGGTCGGCGCGGCGGATCAGCAGGTCGACGCGCGCGGCACCGGCTTCGAGCGCGCTCGCGGCGGCGTCCATCGCCGAGGCGCCGCCGCCGACCACGGCGACACGCTTGCCGCGCAGGCTTTGGGCGTCCCAGCGTTCGGACGAATGGGCCCAGCGATCGCGCGGCAGCGAAGCCGCCCAGTCGGGCACCCAGGCACCGCCGAGGCCGTCGCGGCCGGTCGCGAGCACGACGTGGCGCGCCTGCACGCTGTAGTGCCCGCCGCCCGCGGCGAGATCGGCCAGGTCGAGCTGCACCACGCCGTCGGCGCGCGGCAGCACCGCCCTCACCTGCTGCTCGTTGCGCACGTCGAGCTCGAGCACGCGGCGGTACCAGCGCAGGTACTCGGCCCATTGCAGGCGCGGGATCTTGTCGAGCGCGTCCCAGGCCGCCAGGCCCCACTGCGCCTCGAACCAGGCGCGGAAGGTCAGCGCCGGCAGGCCCAGCGCGGGGCCGGTGAGTTCCTTGGGCGAGCGCAGCGTTTCCATGCGCGCGGTGGTGGCCCAGGGGCCTTCGAATCCGGCCGGCGAGCGGTCGTAGATGCGGGCGTGCACGCCCAGGTGCTTGAGCGTCGCGAGCAGCGCGAGGCCCGCCATGCCGCCGCCGACGATGGCGACGTCCAGCAGCGCATCGCCGTGCGCCGGGTTGGGGGGCACCCAGCGTTTTGCGGGCAGGCCGAGCCACGACAGGTCTTGCCGCAGGCGCGCTTCGAGCGCGTGAAGGCCGAGGGGTACGTTCGTCACAGGGGCTTTCAGGAAATGCTTTCTTCGTCCGCGGCGGCATCGCCGCCGCCGTACAGGGTGCGCAGCAGCGCCGCGTGCGCCGACACGTCGTGCTGCACGAAATGCGGCAGCTCGCTGGCGGCGGCCAGCAGCGCATCGATCAGCGCGCGCACCGGCGCCGTGATCGGCTTGGCCTGCGGCGTGACCACGCCAAAGACGAAGGGAATGTCGGTATCCAGCGGCCGCACGGCCAGGCCTTCGAGCGGCGCGCCGCAGGCGGTGAGCGGCTCCAGCACGGCCACGCCGAGCCCGGCGCGGGCCAGCGCCTGGGCGTTGACCGAAGAATTGGTCTCGATCAGCGCGTCGCGCCGCGCCGGCGAATGGCCGGCGCGCGCCAGCGTGGCGTCGAGCCGGTGGCGCAGGCGAAACGGGTTGCTCATCGTGATGATGCGGCGCTGCGCCAGCGCCTCCAGCGGCACGACCTCGAGCGCCGCCAGCGGATCGTCCTGCGGCAGCACGGCCACGCAGGGCATCTGTCCGATCCAGTGCACTTCCAGCCCGCGGTGCTCCAGCGGCAGGCTGCTCGCGCCGAGCTGCGCCGCGCCGCTGAGCACCGCGTGCACCACCTGTTCGGCCGAGGCACTGCGCAGATGGATGGGCATGGTGCCGGCCTGCGCCTCCATTTGCCGCAATGCCCGCGGCAGCAGCCCGAGCGCCAGCGCGGAGGTGGCGGCCAGCAGCAGCGGCTGGGCATTGCCGCGCGCGATCTCGGCCGCGCGCAAGTGGATCTGCTGCAGGCTGCCGAGGGCGCGGTCTACATCTTCATAGAGCAGGAAACCCTGCTCCGTCGGCGTCACCCGGGGGCCGTGGCGGGTGAACAACGCATAGCCGATCTCGGCTTCGAGTTCCTGCACCAGGCGCGACACCGCCGGCTGCGAGCGCGCCAGCAGTCGGGCGGCGCCCGTGACGCTGCCGGTCGACATGACGGCGGCGAAGGCTTCAAGCTGCCGGAGTTCCATGGGATTCAGTATCCATTTTCATCATCATGAAGCATTTAGCATGTGAATTGCAAATACTTCATCCGCATGAGCTTAGATGCGGGGTTTCTAAGCGCGCTGCTTTCGGAGAATGGCTAAAATGGCTAATCCTCCCATTCAAGCCCAATCATGCAAGTCAGTGCCACGGATGCCAAAAACCGTTTTGGCTACTACCTGAGTCAGGCAGAGCGCGAGCCCGTGCAGGTGATGAAGAACGACCGCGTCGCAGTCGTGATCGTCTCGGCCGCCCGTTATGCCGAACT
The DNA here is from genome assembly GCF_058809745.1 of Variovorax sp. MPBD4-3. Lineage (NCBI taxonomy): Bacteria > Pseudomonadati > Pseudomonadota > Betaproteobacteria > Burkholderiales > Comamonadaceae > Variovorax > Variovorax sp. MPBD4-3. The sequence goes on along the minus strand of NZ_JBXASW010000006.1, from coordinate 113,829 downwards.
CGAGGCGCTGGAACGGACGAAGACGCTCGGCCAGCGAAAGCGCGAATTCAATGAAACCTATGCGGAATGGATTGCCGCCCAGAACGGACTCATTGATCGCGTGGGCGTTTTCGGCGAGGACTACCGTCCCTGGTGAGGGGATCGCGCGATGGCCCAGTTCGACGTCTATGCCAATCCATCCAAGACCCAGCGTGGCGAAATTCCCTGGATGGTGGACATCCAGAGCGACATCCTCGACAAGCTCCCGACTCGCCTCGTGATACCGCTGGCACTGCGTGCCCACATGCCGGCGGCGATGCCGCGGTCTCTTTGCCCGATCATCGGCTGGAACGGATCGACGTTGGTGGCATTGCCGCATCTGGCCGCACCCTTTCGGGTCAAGGATCTGGGTCCCGTCCAGGGCAGCTTGCGGCCGCAGGCGAACGATTTCGTGGCCGCGCTCGATGCAGTGATCAGCGGCATCTGAGTCGAGTCAGCGGCACGACACCTCGAGCGCGCGAAAAAGCTTCCAGCCGCGCATGGCCAGCTGCTCCTGACCTGCGACTGGAACCCTTTGGCCTTGCAGACGTCGCAGTCGGCGTGCATGTAGCTGACAGGCTGCTGGCAGGTGTCGATGCCGGCACGGCGGGGCCAGCAGGCGGTTGGGGGACATGGCCTATCGCTCCTCGAAAAGGGAACCGCTCATCGCACTGGCCGTGGATCTCCCCAGTTCGCCAGCATGATTACCCGGCGAACAATCTTTTCAGCCAGCCGTGCCTGGTGCGGGCACCGGGGCTGCCTTGCGCCAGCTCCTTGCCGACCTGCGCCCTGACGATCTTTTCCGCCGATGAGGCCGTGGCGTGCAGATGCGCCTTCACTGTATGCACATAGGCACCGTCCTCGTGACGAATGTGGTTGAACAGCCAGCGCGAAAGCATGTCGTGGAGCTCGGCCAGCACATCCTCGCCACGCTCGAAACGGGTCCGAAACTCGACCACGCGGCGCACGAAGATCTCATGCACCTTCCGGTGCGGGCCCACGAACGAGTAGCCGGCGTCTTCGATCATGGCTTCCTCGAAGGCGAAGTGCGACGCGGTGTAGTCAATCGCCTCGTCGATGATCTTGCCGACGGCCCTTTGATCGTCCGTCAGCTTCGCATCGCCCAGCGCATTGATGTACTGGACGATGCGTTGGTGCTGGGTATCGATCTCGCGGATTCCTGTGTCGAGTTCGGTTTTCCATACGAGATGCGCCATGACTTCCAAAGATGAATTGCAGGTTGGACGATCAGTATCCGTGCGGCCAGCCTGCACACCGTTGATCCAGATCAAGCGCGTTCGATCGCGTGGGCGATGAAATCGGCCTTCCTGAAGTGCCCCGAATTCATCGCATTGCGGGGCACGAGACCGGCATGACCCATGAGCACGTACACGAGGAAAACCATGGCACGTCACTTCCGCCTGCCCGACATCACTGTGCGAATTCCCTTCGGGACCACGGAGTCGGAACGCGTCGCCCTGTTATGTGCCGCTGGTGTGCCGTTGGACGCGCAAGGTGATGCTGCCTGTGGCTTCCTGCATGAGCGCACGCCCTTGCGGTTCGGCGGCGACACCATCTGCCGCTGGCTCTGCGCCGGTGATGCGGTGTCTCCTGGATCCGGAGCCGGAGGCCAGTCCGGGGCCTCGATGCCTGCACGCGCGATCTGCGCTAGTTCCGGGGCGCGTTGCTCTGCTTGACGAGCTGTTCGTATTGCGCACTGCTTTGCGCGACGAATGCGCCGAACGCCTGCGGATTCGCCGGATCGGAAATCTTGACGCCCAGTTCCGCGAAGCGTGACTTGACCTTCTGTTCCTTCAGCACCTCGGCGAAGGCGAGGTTGAGTTTGTTGACGATGGGGGCAGGCGTCCCCTTCGGCGCGAAGAGACCGGTCCAGAAGAAGAAATCGGCGCCTTTGAGCTCGGGCGTTTCGCCTGCGGACGGCAGGTCCTTATTGCCCAGGTCGCGGTCCTTGCTCAGCACGCCGACGCCGGAGAGCCGGTTGCCCTTGATGTGCTCCAGCAGCGCGGGCAGCCCGGAGACGCCCACGTCGAGGTGGCCGCCCATGACATCCACCGCGATCTTCGAGGCGCTCGCGTAGGGAATGAAGTTCATGTCCACCTTCGCGCGCCTCTTGAAGTCCTCCATGGCCAGCGCAGGCAGCGAGCCGGCGCCCGTGGCGCCGTAGCTCACCTTGCCCGGGTTCTTCTTCGCGTAGGCGATCAGCTCCGAGAGGTTGCGTATCTTCAGCGCCGGATTGGCGACGACGCCGAGGCCGCTGGTTCCGAGCGGCCCGATGGGCTCGAGGTCCTTGTAGGTGTAGCCGGCGCTGCTTTCCGTCAGGGGGGCCAGAACCACGTCCGAGACGATGCCCATGAGGATGGTGTAGCCGTCATTCGGCGAGCGTACCGCCCGCGCCACGCCGATCGCCCCACCCGCGCCCTGGATGTTCTCGACGATCACCGGCTTGCCGATCTTCGATTCCAGCTCCGGGACGATGATGCGCGCGAACACATCGACGGTGCCACCGGGCGCATACGGCACGATCAGCTTCACAGGGCGCTCGGGATATTCCGCACGGGCTGCAGGCAGCGAGCCCGCGAACAGGGCGCAAAGCGCGGCGACGCCTGCGAGGCGCGAGATGATTTTCATGATGTCTCTTTCTTTGTGGAGATGTCAGCGTTCGAGCCAGGCGACGACGCGCTGGAAGACGTCGTCGCTGTTGCTGTCCATCATTGGGAAATGGGAGTTGCCGCGAACTCCCTGAGCGGGCAAGTCGAGAGTGGTGATGTCCGCGGTTTCGGACACGGCGGCGAAATAGTCGTCGGCCTGTTTGCGATAGCCCATCCAGTGGCTGCCGGACGGTGCAATGTGGTCGCCCCAGACGACGAGGTGGGGCGGAAGGCCTTTCGAAGGCAGCACGGCGGGCATGCCGCCGGGCTCGACGGCGACCACGCGCTGCACCAGGTCCGGGCGTCGCCTGGCAATCTCGACGGCGAAGCCGGCGCCCTGGCTGTGTGCGACGACGATGCATTTTCCGACGCGCGCCACCAGTGCCTCGTAGGCCTCCAGGATCATGTCCTCGTGGGCCGGCCATCGGGGGACCCACTGCCTGGTGAACTCGTCGAAGCAGTCGACCGGAAAGCGCTGGGCGGCAAACACGTGGCGTTCGGAGCTGTCACGCGCGTATTGCCGGCCGATCCGGAAAGTCTTCCATCCCTCCTCGGCCGTCCGGAAGACTGGCGGCTCGCGATAGATGTGCGGCGACATGGCGAAGGACGCGCGCCCGCGCTCCGCCGCGTCGCAACAGAACACGTCGTAGCCGGCCTCGAGGAAGCGCCAGAGCCAGCCGGGGCGGCCGTCGGGCGTGGTCTCCCATGTCGCGCCCGTCATGCCGCCGCCGTGCCACAGCAGGACCGGCAGCGCTTGCCTGGGCGATGCCAGCTGGAAGTGCTGGGCATACATCTGCCCGTACACGTGATGGCCGTTGGGGTTGACCTCGCGGGGCGCTCCGTTGAGCACCATGCTCCGGTGCTCGACTGGCAGACCGGACAGTACCGCCGTCTTGCCGCCGACGAAAAGGCTGCCTATCGATTTGAGATTGATTGCTGAAGTCTTCATGAGGAATCGAGTCGTCGCTGCCGAGGTTAGAAGTGCCCTCTGATAGAGTCAAACGCATAAAACGCACCGATTGTTGAGTTATGCGCATCCAATACAGCGTCGATGACCTTCGCGGCTTCTGCAGCCTGGTACGGCTCGGGCATTACACCGACGCTGCCGAACAGCTCTGCATCACGCCGTCCGCACTCAGCCGGCGTATCCAGAATCTCGAGCGCGCCATCGGCGGACGGGTGTTCGACCGCACGACCAGGAAGGTGCTGCTGACGCCTGCGGGTGCGGCGCTCTACGAACGCGTCGTGCCGCTGCTCAGCGAGCTCGACAGCGGCCTGACCGAAGCCGCGCGCGTTGCCAGAGGCGAGGAAGGCGCCCTGGTGATCGCCACGGTGGCGACCGTGGCCTATTCGAAGCTGCCGCAGGTGCTGCCGGATTTCTCGAAGCGCTATCCGAAGGTTTTCCTGTCGATCCGGGACGGCATCGCGGCATCGATCGCGACGCTGGTCGAGGAGCGCGTGGCCGAGTTCGGCGTGTCCACGCACATGTCGTTCGGGCCGGCACTCGAGGCAAGGCCCATCGCCTCCTACGGCTTCAACCTGATCGCCGGTGCTTCGCATCCTCGCCTGAAGCGGCGAAAGTCGTTGGCGTGGACCGACCTGCCGGACCTCCGTGTCGTCAGCCTCAACAGGCTCAGTTCCACACGGCTGCAGGTCGACGACGAGTTGGCAGGACGTTCATTGCCGACACCCTGGCATATGGAGGTGGACCAGCTGTCGACGCTGCTCGGCCTCGTTCAGAACTGGGGGTTCACAGCCGTGTTGCCATCGATCTTCGATGCGCGGGCCATCGGCCTGCGAGCCATTCCGATCACGGCGCCCGACATCCAGCGCGAGCTCTTTCTGGTGAAACGCCGGGACGCCTCGCTGTCCCCGCATGGTGCCTTCCTGGCCGACCTGGTGTCTTCCGCCCTTCGTGACGCCTGAGTGAGGTGTCGCCGGTCCACCCGGATTCAGGCCTTCCTGGACCAGGCGCTGCACCAGCCTTTCGCGTGGACCGGCTTGCCCGCGAACAGCGCGCAGTTGCCCATGGCGTCGGTGGGTTTGGACTGCCACAGCGCGCAGCCGTTGCAGACCTGCGTGTTGTCGTGCTTGGGGTACTTCCTGGCATCGGCCTTCGTCGTGTCGGCGACGTAGCCGAGGGCCACGGCCTGCGGATCCTTTTCTTCGAGCGCGGCCTGGGAGAAGGCCTCGGTGACGGACATCAGTCCACCGGTTGCGACAAGGGTCAGAAGAAAGGTGCGGCGATGTGAGGGCATTGTCGTTCTCGCATTGAGAGGAAAAAAAGCGGATCTACTCCGCCGCGCGGGGGGCGGTCCGTGCCTTCATTCTTGTGCGATGAAGTCCTGGTGACCTTGCGCGGGATCAACATCGGTGTGCTGCTGTTTCAGCGCCTGCAGTTGCGCCAGAATCGCGTTCAGCGAGAGTGCTCGCGTCAGCACGGCGACCAGGCTCTTCGCGCACCATTGCGGCAATTCGTCGAACCCCGCCCACCAGTAGGCATCCATCTCCGGCCGCGGCGGTCGACGAACTGGCTGGCGCATGTGCACGCATGCGCATCGAAGTTGCCGCTCAGGACCGCGTAGAGCTGCAGGTCCTTTCCCGCTCGATAGGCGAAGCATCCCAGCGGCAGGAGGTCTTCGGGCGGCAGTCGCAGGCCGCATTCCTCGAAGGTCTCCCGCACAGCCGTCTGCCGGCCGGTTTCCGTCAGCGTGCCGCCGCCCTTGGGAATGTCCCAGTACGGGCTGCCGGTGGCGTGGCAGAGCAGCAGTTGCGCGTCGCCATTGAAGATCAGGACGCCGTGGCTGATCGATTTCATCGCCGGTTGTCAGTTGGCCGATGCGGGCCCGGCGGCATCCAGCCGGCGCGCCGTCGACACTGCGCCCGACCTGCGCGGCGCGATGGGCACGAAGCCTCTGGCGTTGCCGCGCATGATGAGCAATGCGACGGTCTCGTCGTCGCCGATGGATTTGATCGCCGCATCGAACTCGGCCTGTCCCGAGACGCTCACGTCGTTGACCGCGAGCACCATGTCGCCGAACCTCAGTCCCGCCCGCTGCGCCGAGCCCGTGACGGACTTGACGTAGAGCCCGGGGTCGAGCAACCCGACGCCCGGCGGACCCTTGCGCTCCGCGAGTTCGAGGCCGAACCGGACCTCGTGCATGTCGGTTCGCCGCGCGACCTGCGGCACGGCGTCCGCCACGCCTTGTGCCACCGCCACCTGCACCGGCAACGCGGATCTGTGGCGCCAGACGTTCAATGCCAGCCGGCTGCCGGGACGGGCCGAGGACACGCGGTTCTGGATGTCTTCATAGGACATCGGCTGCGCCGCGTCGACGGAAAGGATCACATCCCCGCTGCGAAGGCCCGCGATCTCCGCCGGGCTTGCCGCATCGACACGCACGATCAGGGCCCCTGTCGCCGCCGCCAGGCCGAAGGCCGGGGCGAGTTCGTCCGTCAGCGGCTGCGTCCTGGCACCGATCTGTCCCCGCATGACCTTCCCCGTCGCGCGAAGTTCTTCGGCGATGCGCATGACCGTATCGATCGGGAGGCTGAACGACAGGCCGATGTAGCCGCCGCCAACCGCGTAGATCATCGAGTTCATTCCCACGACCTCGCCTCGTTCGTCGAACAGCGGACCGCCCGAATTTCCCGGGTTGAGCGCGACGTCCGTCTGTATCAGCGGCACGCCGCCGCCGCCCGGCATGTAGCGCGGATTCGCGCTGACGACGCCCGCCGTCACGCTGCGCTCGAATCCGAAGGGCGCGCCCATGGCGGCAACCCATTCCCCAGGGCAGAGCTTGCCTGTCCGGTCGACGGCCACCGTCGGGAGGTCGCCGCCCGGTATCTTGAGCAGCGCGACATCGGTGCGCCGGTCGAGCCCGACGATCACGGCGTCGAAGCGATGCCTGTCGGCCGTGGACACGACGACCTGCTGGGCGCCGAGCACGGCATGCGCACTGGTGAGGACATAACCGTCGCGGCTGAAGATGAACCCCGAGGCCAGGCCACGGCCCGGGGCCTGGTCGAACGGTGCCGGCACGCGCGCCGAGGTGTCGACGGTCGGCCAGTCGTCGCGCTGCCCGATCACACTCACGCCGACGACGGCCGGTGCCTGGCGAGCCGCCGCGGCGGCGAAGTCCACGCCCTGCGACGACGGCTGCGTCCGCTGCGCGCACGCCTGGTCTTGCGACCATGCGACATGGGGCCCGAGCAGCGCGAGCATGCCCAAGACGATTGCGGCGGCGCGGCCGGCCGGCCCGCGCTTCGCGTGGTCGCCACCATCGAAGGCAGGCGGAATCTTCATGACGGTTCTTTCGACGGGGACATTCCCGATGGCCGGATGGTCGCCGCGACGCCTTCGCACCGCCTTGCGCCACATCAAGCCGGCCACGGGCCGCGAGGCCTAAATTGCCCTCCATGAATGCAGCAGCAGAGGCCAGCATGAACAACGTCCTCGTGATCGTCTATTCCTACACCGGCACCTGCCGCCGTCTTGCCCAGCTTCTTTGCAGCCAGCAGGGCTGGGAGATGGCCGAGATCCACGACCTGCACCCGAGAAGCGGCGCACTCGGCAACTGGCGCTGCCTGATCGACTCGTTCTTCCGGCGGATGCCCGCCATCCGCTACGACGGGCCGCCGCCCGGCGACTACAAGGCCGTGGTGCTGGTCTCGCCGATCTGGGGCCTCCGGCTGGCCGGCCCGATGCGCACGTTCGTGGACCGCAAGGGTGCCCGCCTGCCCGACGTGGCACTGATCTCCGTCATGGGCGGACGCGGTGCCCCCAACGCCGTGGCCGAAGTCGGCAAGCGGCTCGGCCGCGCGCCCATCCTGAGTACCGCATTCACCACGCACGAGGTCGACGACGGCAGTTGTGCCGCCCGGCTGCAGGCATTCGGCACCGCGGTGCAGAGCGCGGAGGATTCGCGCGCCGTGGTGCGCCCTGCCACCTTGTCGCCACAGGCGGTCTGACGCATGCGCTCGCCCGGCGCCATCCGCACGGCGGCCCTGCTGGCCTGCGGCTGTTTCCTGAGTGCCTGCGCGAGCGGGCCGACGGTGGCGCAGCCCCATGCGTCGACCGCGACAGCGGCAAGCCCTGCCACCCCGCCGGCCCTTCTCGATTTCGCGTCCCTCGTGGCCAGTCGCAGGGCGTGGGTGGTCGACATCAGCACGCTGCGCGTCGGGCGCGACGAAAACTCGCAAGACATCGAACTCGAAATCGCCCCGGAGCGCGACTTCGCCGATCGCCTGGCCTGGCCGCTGCCGACGAGCGCCCGGATCAGCCAGATCCGCGACCTCGCCTCGGGCCTGATCATCGGCAGCGACGGGCTGATTCTCACGAGCGCCCACGTGGTCGCGAACATCGACGAGGCACAGGTCCAGCTGGATGACGGGCGCCGCTTCACGGCGAAGGTGGTCGGCGTCGACAAGCGCACCGACGTCGGGCTCCTGAAGATCGATGCGCACGCGTTGCCCGTGGCCGTGATCGGGGACTCCGCGTCGCTGGCCGCTGGCGACTGGGTCGCCGCGATCAGCTCGCCCTTCGGGTTCCACGGCAGCGTCACGGCCGGTGTCGTCAGCGCCGTGGAACGCGTCATGGGCGGCGCAGGCGAGATTCCCTTCATCCAGACCGATGTCGCCATCAATCCGGGCAGCTCGGGTAGCCCTCTGCTCAACAGCCGGGGCGAAGTGGTCGGCATCAACTCGCTGATCTACAGCGGCAGCGGCGGCTACATGGGCCTGTCCTTCGCGGTGCCGATCAACCTGGTGATGCAGGTTGCGCAGCAGTTGCGCGCGCATGGCATGGTCCGGCGTGCCTATCTGGGCGCCGAGTTCCAGGAGGTGACGCCAGCGCTGGCCCAGTCCTTCGGCCTGCCTGCGACCACCGGCGCGCTGGTGGTGCGGGTCGAGAAAGGCAGCCCCGCGGACGCGTCCGGCCTCGCGCAGGGAGATGCAGTGCTGGAGTTCGACGGCAAGCCTCTGGCGCATGTCATCGATCTGCCGCAGCAGATCGCGCAACGCAAGCCGGGCAGCCGCATGCAGCTGGAGGTGTGGCGCAACGGCAAGAGCCGCCTGCTCCAGGTGTCGCTGGCGGCGCAGCCCGGGACGCCGGAGACATCCCTCACGAGCGCGGCACCCGAATGGAACGACGGATTGGGCCTGAGCCTGGGTGATCTCTCGCCTGCGCAGCGGCTGCAGCTGCGCATCGACAGCGGCCTGATCGTGAGGGAGGCGGACGGCATTGCACGCAGCGAAGGCATTCGCGGGGGCGACGTGATCGTCGCGCTGAACACTGTGAAGCTCCATCGCCTGGAGGATTTCAGGCAAGGCCTGTCGCAGCAGCCTGCCGGGGGCATGGTCGCGCTGCTGGTGCTGCGCGACCGGCGGCTCGCTTACCTGGCGGTGCGCATGCCGGCATCGCGCGGGCGCCCCTGACCCGGCCCGAGCGGAATCTCGGCGGTCTTCTCTTCACTTTTCTGCAAGGACACACCATGAGACATCTGAACGCAAGCGATCGCCTCGCGATTCGCCAGCAACTCGATCTGCTGAAGGAGCAGGTGCTCGAGGAACTCCGTGCATCGGCGCACCTCATGCCCGCCGAGGACGCGCACGACGTGAAGACACATGCCGACGAGGCCGAAGCGGAGCGTGCCGCCGACGTGTACATGGCCGAGGTGGAGGTCGACTACACCAGGCTCGAAGAAATCGAGCGGGCGCTCGCGCGCATGGAGGACGGTCGCTACGGCATCTGCGAGCACTGCGGCGTGGAAATTCCGCGCGCGCGATTGCTCGCGCAGCCCACCGCCGTTCGCTGCACTGCATGCCAGACGGCGGCCGAGGCGCGGCATCGGACCTGAAGAAGCGAGGCCGCCCTCATTCGTGATCGTCCTTGCGGCGATCCTTCGCCTTCTTCGCTCTCTTTGTCTTCTTGTCCTTTTTCTTTCCGTCCGGCGCATGCACTTCGTCCGCGACCTGCTGGCGGCCCGCGCCATGGAGCAACGACTTCTTGACATTGCCTGTCGCGGCTTCGTCTCGCGCGTAACTCACGACGCGGTACACGGAGCGGTTGGCGCCGCCGCAGCCCAGGTTGCAGATGACCGTGTCGTTCCTGCTCGCGCTGTCGTTCTCGAAATCGGGGGCCTCGTCTTCGAGCCAGCCGTGGTTCTCGATCGTCGTCTCGATGCGGCATTCGCGTGGCACCACGATGCCGAGCCTGCGCAGGAATTCGCGTGGCCGTCCCAGGTAGGCGCGGAACTCGGCGGGCGTGCAGGCCCAGAAATGCGCGTTGAAAGGTTCGGCCCGAATGACTTCGGACCGGGCGGAAAAATCGACGACTCTGGTTGGCATGGGCGGCTCCGGTGGGGGTGCAAGGCGCGTTGTCCATAGCGTAGGGACACTTGCCCGTGCCGCCTTGACGCTGGTCAAGGCGCGGGGTGAGTGCACCCCGCGGACGCGGCGCCAACGGCCGGACGCCCCGCCCCTGGCCCGAATGGCGATTCGCCTAGTGCTTGTGGCCGCCCGGTGGTGTCGACGCGCGGCTCGCGGACGATGCCAAGGCTGCCCCGTCCATCAGCACGCCGAAATCGGTCACCGCCGCCTCGCCGGTCACGTAGACCGCCTCGTTGTCCCGGCGCACGAGGCCCCGGCTCTCCATGTCGCGCATGGTCTTGTTGACCACCTCTCTCGAGAGGCCCGCGTAGGACGCGATCACCGACTGCGAAATCCGCTTGTCGAAACCGCCGGTGCCGGAAGAAGGCGCCAGATCCGTGAGCTGGTGCAGGACGCGGTGCACCACGGCTTCGGGCGGCAGCGAGGAGATGCGGCGCATCTGAGTGCGCAACATGCTCGTGCGCTTCATTGCCAGCCCCAGCAGACCGAAGACCACCTCGGGGTGCCGTGCGCAAACTTCGCGCATCGCGGCTATCGGCACGAAGTAGACCGCCGAGGGAAGCGCGGCGACCAGCTTGTGCTTGGAGAGGTAGCTGTCTTCCCGGATCGACAGGTCGAAGAAGAAGTCCTGGCGTGCGACGAATTCGGTCGTCACATCGAAGCCATCGTCGCGTGCCGGCGTGACGACCCGCAGCAGGCCGCTTGCAACGTAATAGACCTGATCGGTCGACTCTCCCACGTCCAGCAAGGTTTCGTTGCGCTTGTATTCGCGAAGTTCACTGCACTTGATGAGCGCCTCGCGCTCTGCGGCCGGCAGGCCGGCAGTCAGGGGATTCAGGTACATGGCGCGCATCATGGAGGGCCTGCGCCTGAACATCAATCACCCGGATATGGGATTTTCAGCGACGCGCGCACGCGCACGTACAGGCCCTATAGCTCCGGCCCCAGGCCGATGGGCGCAGGCACGATGTTCACGATGCGCGTGAAGAGCGCGTTGTATTCGAGATCCGCCACGTGCCCGGTCAGCGGATCCCGGTTCTGCGAGAAGGCCTCGTCCAGGTCGCGCCAGTCGTTCTCGGTCAGCACGCGCTCGGCCAGGGGCAGGATCTCCCGCTCCTCCAGGGCCATGTGGTTCAGGTAGAAGTCCACATAGTCGTTGACCGCGCTCTCGAAGGCCTCGCGCCGCGGCTCGCCCAGCATCTCGAATGCCAGCAGCGCATGCTCGACGTTGCGGATCCGGCGCTCGCCCCAGGCATGGTCGCTGTCGAGCCGGTCCATCAGCTCGCGCGACATCGGCGTCCTGGCGCGCAGCTTGGGGAAAAGCAGGTCGGTTTCCTTGCGGTGATGCCGCTTCTCGGGAAACTCGTCGACGTAGAAGAGCATGGCCCGCAGTGCCGCGAAATCGGGCAGTGTGCCTTTCTTGCGGTGCTGCTCGAGCAGCATGACGATGGAGCGAAGCATGGCCGCAAGCGCGGCATGCTCCTGGCGAATGATGCGGGTGGTGGCGTGGATCATGGGGGGCTTCCTGTGCATGCCCGCAGGGTCGCGCGTTCGGCAGTGCGCGGGGTTGCTCCAGATCAAGGACGGGCCCTGGGCGGGCCTCGCGCTTGATGCATGTCAATCCGCGCGGCAGCTCCGTCCGGATACTGGGCCGATCCCATCAGCCCATCGGAGTCTTGCCATGTACCAGAAAATTCTTGTTCCCATCGACGGCAGTTCCACGTCCGCCCGGGGCCTGGGCGAAGCCATCCGCCTCGCGAAGCTCACCGGCGGGCGCCTGCGCCTCGTCCACGTCATCGACGAGCTGTCGTTCGCACTGGCCATGGATGCCTATTCCGGCTACGCCGGCAACTGGCTCGAGGAACTGCGCAAGGATGCCAGGAAGCTGCTCGAGGACGCGCGCGCCGAAGCCGCCGCGGCAAGCGTCGCGTCCGACGCCGTGCTGCTCGACAGCTTCAGGGGCGCCGTGCATGACCAGGTGATCGCCGAAGCGGTGTCGTCGAAGGCCGATCTGATCGTGATCGGGACACACGGCCGGCGTGGAATCGGCCGCTGGGTCATGGGCAGCAGCGCGGAACACATCCTGCGCATGTCGCCGGTGCCGGTGCTGCTGATACGTGCGCCCGAGAGCGCGAAGGCCGAGTCCGAGCACTTCACGCTGCCGAGCGGGATGCTTGCCAGCCAGTGATTCGTCGTCAGCGGGGCGCAGCGCGCTCAGCCACACGGGAGCGCAGCGTGGCGTGCGCGGCGCGGCCAACTGCGCCGACAGGCCCACGCCGGGCGGTTCAATGCGCGATGAGGACCGGCACGGTCATCTGCTCGAGTATCTGCCGCGTCACGCCGCCCAGCACTCGCTCGCGCAGGCGCGAATGACCATAGCCGCCCATCACGAGCAGGTCGGCACCCAGGTCAGAGAGCCGCGACAGGAGCGCATCGGCGATGTCGATCTCGGTCACCTCGGATTCAGCACGCGCCTGCACGCCGTGGCGCAGCAGGAACTGGATCATGTCCGACAGCAGCAGCCGTTGCGTGTTGTCTTCGTCATGCGGGTGGCGCAGCGAAATGAGCGTGACGCGCGCCGCCTGGCGCAGCGCCGGCAACGCCGAGCGAAGCGCGACGGCGGATTCGCGCGAGCCGTCCCACGCCGCGACGATGGTCCTTGGGCGGCCCTCGAAGACACCGGCCGAAGGCACTACCAGCACCGGCCGCCCCACCTCCATCAGCACGTCCTCGGCAAGTCCGCGGGTCGTGGTGTCGCCCCGGTTCGAGGCGTCGCTTTGACCGAGCACGACCAGGTCGCTCGCGCGTCCGTACCGCACCACGGCGTCGGCCGCCACATCGTCGACCATGCGCACCTCGTACGACAGCGGCCCCGATCTGGCGATGTCCGTCCTGAACTCCCGGGCGACGGCCTCGGCGCGCCGTCGCAGATAGTCGCTCGATTCCGCGATGTAGTCGGTCATGCCGGTGGCGATGGCACCGGCGGGAATGATGCCGTCGTACAGCCCCGAAGGCAGGAGCCCGACAAGATGGCTCTCGTGCGCCCGTGCCCAACGGGCGGCCATGGCGGCGCGCGCGGGACTCCTGAGCGAGTGATCCAGGTGAACGAGGATGGTCTTGAAATTCATGCGTGCCCCGCGGAATGGCGCACCGCAAGCGGCGCAGTGGATGGACGGCAGGGCTGATGTTCATGCCGTGAAAGGATCGCGGCATTGACGGCGATCAAGCCGGCGTCATCTCGGTTGCGGCTCGCGCGGCCGCCAAGCCGCGAGGTTCACGCCTGCACGCCGAACAGGGCTCCCACGCCGGCGGTGACTCCCATGGCCAGCGTGCCCCAGAAGGCCACGCGCCAGACGCTTCGCGCGATCGGCGTGCCCCCGATCCTGGCGGCCGCAGCCCCCAGCAAGGCGAGGAATGCGATCGCGGTGCACACGGTCCAGGGAAGGAGCGCGCCGGAAGGCGCACAGGCGACCACCACGAGGGGCAGTGCGGCGCCCACGGAAAAACTCGCCGCCGAGGCCAGCGCGGCCTGCAACGGCCGTGCGCTGAGCGTTTCCGAGATGCCGAGTTCGTCACGCGCGTGCGCCCCGAGCGCGTCGTGGGCCATGAGCTGCGCGGCGACCTGCTGCGCGAGCTTGTACTCGAGACCGCGCCGCACGTAGATCGCCGTGAGCTCCCGGTGCTCCGCGTCCGGCTCCGTGGCGAGTTCGATGCGCTCGCGCTCGAGGTCGGCCTTCTCGGTGTCGGCCTGCGAATGCACCGACACGAACTCGCCGGCGGCCATCGACATCGCGCCCGCGACCAGCCCCGCGATGGCGGTCGTCAGGATGGCCTCGTGGCTGGCGTGGGCGGCGGTCACGCCCACGACAAGGCTGGCGGTGGAGATGATGCCGTCGTTGGCGCCCAGCACGGCGGCGCGCAGCCAGCCGATGTGTTCGGTGCGATGACGCTCGGCGTGCGCGCGATAGTGGAATGATTTCATGGGAATTGGCAGTCAGCGTGCAGAGCGCCCGGGCAGCATGCGAAAGCCGGGCTCGTCCTACCACCATCATGGCGAACAGCAGCCACCACACGACTGCGCCAAGGGTAAGCAGGTTGAGCGCAGGAGCAAAGAAGCGCGTCGCAATGTGCCCGGGATGCCAAAGAGAATCAGTCTTCTTATTGCCTTCCGAAGCGGCAGCCGCGCGGGCCTACGCCTCGATGATCACTTTCAGCGCATGCGTCTCGGCCGCGCGACCGAAGGTGTCGTAGGCCTCCAGGACCTGGTCGAGCCTGAACCTGTGGGTGATCAGCAACTTCGGATCCACCTTGCGCGACTGCACCGTCTTCAGCAGCATCGGTGTCGACACCGTGTCGACCAGCCGCGTGGTGATCGCGATGTTCTGCGACCACAGCCGCTCCAGATGAAGTTCCGCCGGATGCCCGTGAACACCGATATTCGCGATGGTGCCGCCGGGCGCCACGATGTCCTGGCAAAGCACGAAGGTGGCCGGTATGCCAACCGCCTCGATCGACACGTCCACGCCACGCCCGCCCGTGAGCGCGAGCACGGCCTCGGCCGCCCTGCCGTCGGCGCTGTTGATCGTGTGCGTCGCGCCGAAGCGGCGCGCGACCTCGAGACGGCCCTCGTCCAGGTCGATCAGGATGATCTGCGAAGGCGAATAGAACCGGGCGGTGAGCAGCGTGGCCAGCCCGATCGGGCCCGCCCCCACGATCGCCACCGTGCTGCCGGGCGCGACCTTGCCGTTGAGCACGCCGCACTCGAAGCCGGTCGGCAGGATGTCGCTGAGCATCACCAGCGCCTCCTCGTCCGCGCCCGGCGGTATCGGATAGAGGCTGGTGTCCGCATGCGGGATGCGCACGTACTCGGCCTGCGTGCCGTCGATGGTATTGCCCAGGATCCAGCCGCCGGTTGCGCAGTGCGAATACATGCCGCGCCGGCAGTACTCGCACTTGCCGCACGACGAGATGCACGAGATCAGCACGTGATCGCCCGGATGGAAGCTGTCACGCCGTCGCCGACGGCTTCCACGACACCCACGCCCTCGTGCCCGAGGATGCGGCCCGGCGTGCAGGTCGCCACGTCACCCTTGAGGATGTGCAGGTCGGTGCCGCAGATGGTCGTCTTGAGAATGCGCACAATGGCGTCGCCCGCTGCCTGGATCTGCGGCTTGGGACGGTCTTCGAGCGACTTGAGGCCGGGGCCTTGGTATACGAGTGCTTTCATGGCCCGACGTTAGGTGCATCCGAGCGCGCATTCCTTGAGATAGCGCAAGGAAAGCCGTTCACGGCCCATCGACCAGACCGCGGCCTCGCCTGCGCGAGTTTCCCGAAATCGAACCGCGTCCGAGGATCGACCACCCCTGCGGCGTGATGCCGAGAACGGTCGCCGGATCCTGGCGCATGCAGTCGTCGCAATCGACATGCGGAGGCGGAATGAAGGCGCGAACGTATCCCGCCGCATCTAGCTTCCTGAGGTTCTCGATCTGCCGCCGGTCCGCCACGTTGACCGGAAACCTTGCAAGGGACAGCCGATAGAGTGTTTCAAACATGGTGGATGCCTCCATGGAGCGTGCCTGCCGGAACGCGGGCGAGCCTGCGGCGGCCCGAGCCAGACACTCATCGTAGGCATGCCGCTAAGCCGGCGCGTTGCGCTGCATCAAGCGGAAGCTCGGGGCTCGGCCCAGTGCGCGCTCGCGAATGGCAAGGTTTCCAGCGCGCTCGCCGCGCGGCGCACAGGGCGCAGAGCAACGGCACGGGCTTCATTCGCACCTCCCGGGATTCAGCTTCGTTCAGGCATAGGAGCGCAGGCGTCGGGAGAAGTCCGCCAGGGGGGTGATGCCGCTCGCCTCGGCGCGCTGGCACCAGTCCTGCAGTTGCCTTGCGAGCTGTTCGCCGGTGGCTGCGGATCGGCTCCACAAGGCAGTCAACTCCCCGCGCATCGCATACATCGTAGACAGCGCCTGCGATGCGCTCAACGCCTGCATCACCTGCTGTTGCCGCGACGGGCCCAGCACCCCCTGGTCCTTGCCGAGCAGCGGCTTGACCGTCTTCAGGGCGCGCGCGGCCTCCGGCGACATGCGGCGCAGGCGCTCGAGTTCGGCGACGCAAGCCTGCTTCAGCGAGCGCGTGTAGTTCGACAGCACGTCGTAGTGGCAGCGAATGACGGCCTGCACCGTGGCAAGGTCGATGTCGGCCTTGGGCGCCACGAGGCGCGGGCTCGGCGCCACATGTTTCACCTTCGCCAGGCCCAGGGCCTGCAGCACGCGGATGTAGAGCCAGCCGATGTCGAACTCGAACCACTTGCTCGACAGCTTGGCCGAGGAAGGAAAGGCATGGTGGTTGTTGTGCAGTTCCTCCCCGCCGATCAGGATGCCGATCGGCGAGATGTTGGTGCTGGCGTCCATCGCCGGCCAGTTGCGGTAGCCCCAGTAGTGGCCGATGCCGTTGACCACGCCGGCCGCCCAGAACGGGATCCAAGCGATCTGCGTGAGCAGAATGAGGGCGCCCGGCACCGCGCCGAACAGCGCCATGTCCACTGCGCCCATCAGCACGATGCCGAGGATCTTGTATCTCGAATAGAGGCGCCGTTCGATCCAGTCGTCGGGCGTGCCGTGCCCATAGCGCTCCAGCGTTTCGGCATGCGCCGCCTCGCGCACGTAGAGGAACACACCGCCCCACAGCACCCGGTTGAGGCCGTACACCTGCGGACTGTGCGGGTCTTCGGGGGTCTCGCACTTGGCGTGGTGCTTGCGGTGCACGGCGGCCCATTCCTTGGTCACCATGCCGGTGGTCAGCCACAGCCAGAAGCGGAAGAAATGGCTGGCCACGGGGTGCAGCTCGAGCGCGCGATGCGCCTGGTGGCGGTGCAGGAAGATGGTGACCGACGCGATGGTGACGTGCGTGAGCGCCAGCGCGACCAGCACCGCACCCCACCAGGGAAGATCAAACACGCCGGAATAGAGCAAGGATTGCATTCGTACCTCATGAACAGTGCGCAGCATTCTGCGGACCGCGCCCGGCCGGGACCTTGACGCAGGTCAAGGCA
Source organism: Variovorax sp. MPBD4-3 (assembly GCF_058809745.1). NCBI lineage: Bacteria > Pseudomonadati > Pseudomonadota > Betaproteobacteria > Burkholderiales > Comamonadaceae > Variovorax > Variovorax sp. MPBD4-3. Next base: position 96,705 of record NZ_JBXASW010000006.1, on the reverse strand, counting down.
GCGGGAGTGCATTCAATGGGATGCGAAGGTAGGAGACGCCGTTGTCGTCGGCGGGAGGAAAGCGCCCGCCGCGCACATTCACCTGGATCGACGGAAGAATGAGCGTCGGCACCTCCAGAGTCGCATCGCGGGCCGTGCGCATCGCCACGAACTCGTCGACACCGATGCCGTCGCGCACGTGGATGTTGTGCGCGCGCTGCTTCGCCACCGTGGTCTGCCAGCAGGCCTGCCGCGACGCGGGCGGGTAGTCGTGGCAGACGTACATGACGGTGTCGGGCGGCAGGTCCAGCAGCCTGCGCATCGACGCGTGGAGCTGCCGGGCGTCACCGCCGGGAAAGTCGGCGCGGGCGCTGCCGACATCGGGCATGAAAAGCGTGTCGCCGACGAAGACGGCACCGTCCACCAGATACGCCATGTCGGCCGGCGTGTGGCCCGGCACCGCAAGCGCGGTGATCTCGACCTCGCCGATGCTGAAGACCTCGCCGTCCTTGAACAGGTGATCGAACTGGCTGCCGTCCGGCAAGAACCCCTGCTCGAAGTTGAAGAGCTTCTTGAAGGTCGACTGGACGACACGGATGTTCTCGCCGATGGCGATTCGTCCTCCCACCTGCGCCTGGACGTGGCGGGCGCCGGACAGGTGATCGGCGTGTGCATGGGTCTCCAGGATCCATTCGACCTGCAGGCCATGGTCCCTGACGTGGGCGAGCAGCCTGTCGGCCGACACCTTGCGCGTGTGCCCGGACTTGAAGTCGTAGTCCAGCACCGGGTCGATGACGGCGGCGTGCCTCGTTGCGTGTTCCCACACGACATAGGAAATCGTCCATGTCGCGGGATCGAAGAAACCTTGGGTCGTCGTGCGGGTTGTCATGGCGCTCCATCCATGGATGTTCGGTAGGGTCGAAAACAATATATATTTAAATATAATATATCTGCAGAAAGCGAAATCGGAAAGCCATGAATCCCTCCTCCCCCATGACCATCGATCCCGAAGCGCTGCGCCGTGCCGCCGGCCGTGCGGTCGCAGCGCTCAAGCTCCTGGCCAACGAAGACCGCCTGCTGCTGCTGTGCCAGCTGTCCCAGGGCGAGATGTGCGTGAGCGACCTGGAGCAGAAGCTGGGCATCCACCAGCCCACGCTGTCGCAGCAACTGGGCGTGCTGCGCAACGAAGGCGTGGTCGACACACGTCGCGAGGGCAAGAACATCTTCTACAGCGTGGCCGACCCGGCGATGCTGGAAATCCTCGCGGTTCTCTACCGCCTCTACTGTCCCAGGGAGGAATGATGTCCATCGACTGGGCCCATTTCACGCCGCTCGCCGCGCTCGCCGGGGGCGCGCTCATCGGCCTCTCCGCGGCGATGTTCGTGCTTCTGAACGGGCGCATCGCCGGTATCAGCGGCGTGCTTGGCGGCCTGCTCAGGCCGTCCCGTGGCGACGTCGTCTGGCGTGTCGCCTTCTTGCTCGGACTGGTCGGCGCGTCGTGCGTCTATCTGCTTTTCGCGCCGCTGCCGAGGGTTCGCATCGATGCGGACTACGGCGCTTTGATCCTGGCCGGACTGCTGGTGGGCGTGGGCACCCGCTACGGGGCGGGCTGCACCAGCGGCCACGGGGTGTGCGGGCTGTCCCGCCTGTCGCCTCGCTCGCTCGTGGCCACGGTGGCGTTCATGGGCGCCGGCTTTGCGACGGTGTTCGTGGTGCGCCATCTGTTCGGCGCCTGAGGAGATTGTCATGATCGCTCTCGCTTCGTTGCTCGCCGGGCTGGTCTTCGGCCTCGGGCTGATCGTCTCCGGGATGGCCAATCCGGCCAAGGTGCTGGGCTTCCTCGACCTGGCCGGCACATGGGATCCCTCGCTCGCCTTCGTGATGGTCAGTGCCATCGCCGTCGCCATGGTCGGCTTCCTGGCGGCCCGGCGCCGCACGCTGTCGATCCTGGGCGCGCAGATGCGCGTGCCCTCCGCGCGGCGCATCGATCGCCGCCTTGTCCTGGGCAGCCTGCTCTTCGGCGTGGGCTGGGGCGTTGCCGGCTTCTGCCCCGGGCCCGGGCTTGTCGCCCTCGGAATGGGCGAGCCCAAGGCCCTGGTCTTCGTGGCCGCGATGCTGGCCGGCATGGGCATCTTCGAACTGCTCGAGCGTCGGGTGCGGCCGGCAGGATCGCACAGGACCTGAAACGGGCGGCTTGCGACGGCTCAGGCCTTGGCCGCGACGCGGGAGGCCGCCGGTGCGACGGCTCCCGCGCGCAGCGCATGCACCAGCAGCACGGGTACCGGGGCGCTGCGCAGGATCTGCTCGCCGGCCTCCTGCAACAGCGGGATCAGATCGCTGCCGCAGCCCGCGAGGCTGTCGAAGCTCCAGGCGTACTTCAGTTCGTCCACGACGTGCAGCAGCCGCAGCGTCGATCCCTCGATCCGGGCCAGGCGGATGGCCTCGTCCAGCCCTGCCAGCGAGGTCGGACTGCCGTCCAGGGGAACAAGAATGCGTGAAAACATGGCGGGCTCCAGTCGTGGCTCCGATCGGATCGAATCGGTGTGCATCCACTGTGTCGCGCACCCTTTCGTGCCCGCTTGACGCGCATCAAGCCGCCGGTGAGTTCGAGCGATGTTGACGTGGCGCAAGTCCGCTTTGTCCGCGCGGCCGAAGAATGCACCTGCCCGTCGCGCTAGGCCGGCGGCAGGCAAGTGTTCCATGCGGCCCCAAGGAGAGAACGCCATGTCCCTGTACGCGCACATCCTGGTCCCGGTGGACGGCAGCGACGAAGGCCTTGTCGGAGGCCACGGCGGCCGATGTGCAGGCGCAGACCGTGCTGCGCGAGATCACGCAGGGCCGCGTGGCCGATGCCGTGATCGACGAGGCCGCCAAGACCGCCTGCGACCTGATCGTGATGGGCACCCATGGCCGCCGTGGCCTGGGCAGGCTGGCGCTGGGCAGCGACGCGGAGCGCGTCGTCAGGGGCAGTGCCGTGCCGGTGCTGCTGGTGCGCATGGAAGCGGCCGATTGAGCATCCCCCGGACCGCTCCCCTCCAACCTTCATTCAAGCGAGACCCCCATGACAAGCACCCACCCGCTTCGCACCTTGCTGGCGCCGATCGCCATCGCGCTCAGCGCCACGGCTTTCGCAGCCGACTACACGGCCCCCGCCCAACTGACTCCGCCCGAAAGCGCGATGCAGAAAAAGACCCGTGATGCCGCCCACAGGGCCGCACAGGATGCGGAACGGGCGGCCCGCAAGGCCGCCGACGCCGCCAGGGACGCGGCAGAGAAAGGCAAGGTCGGTGCGGGCAAGGTGTCGCGTGCCGTGGCCGAGGGCATCCGCCGCGCCGCGCAAAAGGCCGCGCAGGCCGCCACCCGGGTGGAGGAAAAGACCGCCGCCGCGAGCGCCCGCGCGCTCGATGAAAGCAAGGACGCCGCGCGCGCCGCCCAGGAAGAAGGCCGCAAGGCCGCCGCCGCGACCAGTGAAGCGCTTGCCAGGGCCGAGGAGTCGGTCGCACGCTCCGCGCAGGCGAGCAAGGAAGAGGCCGAGAAGGCAGCGCGTGCGACGCGCGAGGCACTCGACAAGGCCGAGGAAGCCACCCGCGCCGCCGCCAAGGCCGCTGCGGACGCCTCTGCGCGCACGCTCGAAGCCATGAAGCGTGCCACCCGCCCCGCGGGTGCCGACAAGACCTGATCTCGTTCGCCTGCTTTTTCCGAAAGGATCGCCATGAACCCGGACATTCAACTCAGGCACGACGTCTTCGCCCAGCTCAACTGGGACCCTGCCGTCAACGCATGCGACGTCGACGTGTGCGTGGAGAACGGCGTCGTGACCTTGCGCGGCGAGGTCGCAGACGAAGCCCAGCGGCAGGCCGCCGAACGTGCCGCGCGCCGCACCGAGGGCCTGACCACGCTGCAAAACAGGCTCATCGTGCGTGACTCCGCTGGCCTGCACACGCTGACTCAACGCACCGCTTGACGGGGGTCAAGGCGCGTCCGAAGGCACGCCCGAAGAATGAAATCCGCAGCAAGACAGAGGGAGGTTGATCTTGGATGCGTTCCAGTCCGGCACATCACCGCTGACGCGCGGATCCCCGCCATGGCTTTCAAGGCTCGAGAAGGCCTCCGCCAGCGCAGGCAACAGGCCATCGCCAAGCCCATGGCCGAGTTTTCTGGCCGGCCAGGCAGAAAAGCCGGTGCGGGTGTTGCTGGTCGACGAGGACGCCGGCACACGGCGCGCGATCGCTCATGAACTGGTGATGGATCCGCGCGTGTGTGTCGTCGGCGAGGCGGGCAGCATGCTGGAATGCAAGCGGCTGCTGGCGCAGCTCGAGTTCGACGTGCTGATCCTCGACGTGCGCCTGGGGGGAGGCAAGGGTTTCGACCTGATCGAGAGCGCCAAGCGCCATTGCAGCGCGGCGGAGATCATCGTGCACTCGGCGCTGGAGGACGAGGCCCATGTGCGCCGTGCGTTCGCGGCGGGCGCCTCGGGCTATCTGCTCAAGAACTCGTGGTTCCAGAACTTCACGCAGGCGGTGCTGCAGGTCGTCAATGGCGGCGCGGCCGTATCGCCGAACGTGGTGCGGCACTTTCTCATGCGGCTGCGGCGATCCATGCCCGATGAGATGAGCCAGGCCGGCAGCACGCCTCCAAAGGCCCTGTCGATGCGCGAGCGCGAAGTGCTGCTGCTCGTCGCCAAGGGCCGCCTCACGCGCGACATCGCGACGGAGCTTTCGATCAGCGCACAAACCGTATGCGCGCATGTGAAGAGCATCTGCCACAAGCTGCAGGTGCGCACGCGCGCGCATGCGGTGACCGCCGCCGTCAGCCGCGGCTTGATCTAGGGCCCGTTCGCCTCAGTGGGCAATCAGGACAGGCACCGTGGCACGCGCCAGCAGGTCGCGTGTCACGCCGCCCAGCATGCGCTCGCGCATCCGGGCGTGACCGTAGCCGCCCATCACGAGCAGGTCGCTTTCCAGCGCGGCGGCGCTGTCCAGCAGGGCATCGGAGAAATGCCAGGAGGTCTCGACCTGCTCGATGTCTGCCTGGATGCCGTGCCGCAGCAGCCAGTTGTTCATCTCGCCGGGGCACAGCGCGCGCTCGGCACTGGCGTCGCCTTCCCGAAGAAACGAAATCAGGGTGACTTTGGCTGCCTTGCGCAGCAGCGGCAGTGCATGGTGCACGGAGATCGCGGCCTCCCTGCTGCCGTCCCAGGCCACCAGGACCCTGTCCAGCGCACCGTCGAAGCGGCCGGCGCGCGGAACGATGAGCACGGGCCGTCCCGCCTGCAGCATCACCTCTTCGGGGAGCTGGCGCACCGCGTGGTCGACAACGGCGCATTCGTCGGCCTGGCCCACGACGACGAGGTCGCTGGCGCGGCCAAGGCCGATCACGGCGCCCACAGGCTCGCCGTCGACCAGCCGGGTGTCGAAGGACGCCAGTGTCGGCTCCGCGATACGGCAGCGGAACACATGCGCGACGGTTTCGGCTCTCCTGCGCAGGTGAAGCGACGCGCCGGCGATGCAGTCCTCCAGCTCGGCGTGCGCCGGCATGGGTGCCGGGATGCCCTCGATGCCGGTCGTGACGATGCCCACGAGATGGCTGGAATGCCGCCTGGCGAGCCGCGCCGCCAGAAGGGTGCGGACCTCGCAACGCTCGGTGTGGTCCAGGTGAACGGCGATGGTCGGGAGCGTCATGCCTTTCCTCGCGCCGCGGCCACAGGGGCCTTGGGCCTGGATCGGCGCGGCGCCGATCCAGCAGCCAGCGCCGTGTGAAGGGTGCACAGCGCGTCGTGTACCACGTCGTTACGGGAGGCCGGGGCATCTGCCGCATGCGCCTGAGCGCCCTTGCTTTCCGGCGCTGCGCTCAAGGCCCGTTCCTGCCGCGTTCCGAAGGCGGCATCGGGCCAGAACGCGTGCAGCGGCGCCAGGGCCAGCGCTTGCCAGTCCTCGGCGCGCATGACCGCATCCGTCCCGGCGCGGGTCTCCTCGATGCCACGCTGCAGCGCGCTGGCACCGATGGTCTCCAGCATTTCGAGCGCATGCAGCCAGATGCTCCACTGCGCCTTGCACAGTGCCAGCGGAAATGTGATCTCGGTGCTCATGGTGTGTCCTCTCGGCCAAGGCCTGCAGGAACGAATGCTGAAGCCGCGGCGGCGCGCCGGGCTTGCGCGGGATCAACATTGACCGAGCGCAAGCCGATGCACGGCCGGCTCCGCATACTGTGGCGCTCTTCCATCAAGAAAGCGGCCCGACATGGTCTCCTCATCCACACCGGCGGTCCCGAGCGAATTCCGGCTGCTCGATGCCTGGTGGCGCGCCGCCAACTACCTCTCGGCCGGCCAGATCTACCTCATGGACAACCCGCTGCTGCGCGAGAAGCTCACGCTCTCGCACATCAAGCCGCGCCTGCTGGGGCACTGGGGCACCACCCCTGGCCTGAACTTCATCTACGCGCACATGAACCGCGCCATCAATGCCCGGGATCTCGACGCGATCTTCATCGCGGGCCCGGGCCATGGCGGACCGGGCGTGGTCGCCAACACCTACCTCGAGGGCACCTACAGCGAGGTGTATCCGGCCATCGGGCAGGACGCCATCGGCCTGCGCCGGCTGTTCACCCAGTTCTCCTTTCCGGGCGGCATTCCGAGCCATGTCTCGCCGGAAACACCCGGTTCGATCCACGAAGGCGGGGAGCTGGGCTATTCGCTGCTCCACGCCTATGGCGCGGTGTTCGACAACCCCTCGCTGCTGGCCTGCTGCGTGATCGGCGACGGCGAGGCCGAGACCGGCGCGCTCGCGGCGAGCTGGCACTCCAACAAGTTCCTGAACCCCGCGCGCGACGGCGCGGTGCTGCCGATCCTGCACCTCAACGGCTACAAGATCGCCGGCCCCACGGTGCTTGCGCGCATCGGCGACGAGGAGCTGGTCCAGCTGCTGCGCGGCTACGGACACGAGCCGTACTTCGTGGTGGGCGACGATCCGGCGCTGATGCATCCGCTGATGGCGCAGGTGCTCGACAGCGCGCTCGACCGGATCCGGTCGATCCAGGCGCAGGCGCGCGAGAGCGGCTTCCGCGAGCGGCCGCGCTGGCCGATGATCGTGCTGCGCTCGCCCAAGGGGTGGAGCGGACCGCGCCGGGTCGACGGCCTGCAGATCGAATGCACTTTCCGTGCGCACCAGGTGCCGCTGGCCGACTTCCGTGCCAAGCCCGAGCACATCGGCCTGCTGGAGGACTGGCTGCGCAGCTACCGCCCCGAGGAACTGTTCGACGCGGCCGGCACCCTGCGTGCGGAGATCGCCGCACTCGCGCCGCGGGGCGCCCGCCGCATGAGCGCCAACCCGCACGCCAACGGCGGCCTGCTGCTGAAGGATCTGGCGATGCCGCCTTATCGCGCGCATGCCGTGGCGCTCGATGCACCCGGCGCCACCGACGCCGAGGCCACGCGCGTGGCCGGCGAGTTCCTGCGCGAGGTGATGCGGCTGAACGCGGATGCGGGCAACTTCCGGGTCATGGGGCCAGACGAAACCGCATCGAACCGGCTCGGCGCGCTGTTCGAGGTGACGCAGCGCACCACCAGCGCGCAGATTCTTCCGGGAGACGACCATCTCTCGCCCGACGGCCGCGTGATGGAGGTGCTGAGCGAACATCTCTGCCAAGGCTGGCTCGAAGGCTACCTGCTGACCGGCCGGCACGGCTTCTTCTCCTGCTACGAGGCGTTCATCCACATCATCGACTCGATGTTCAACCAGCATGCCAAGTGGCTGAAGGTGTCGCGCGGCATCGGCTGGCGCCGGCCCATCGCCTCGCTGAACTACCTGCTGACCAGCCACGTCTGGCGGCAGGACCACAACGGCTTCAGCCACCAGGACCCGGGCTTCCTGGACCACGTGGTCAGCAAGAAGGCCGAGGTCGTGCGCGTGTACCTGCCGCCGGACGCCAACACCCTGCTCTCGGTGACCGACCACTGCCTGCGCAGCCGCGACTACGTGAATGTGATCGTGGCCGGCAAGCAGCCTTCGCCGCAGTGGCTGGACATCGACGCCGCGACGCGCCACTGCGCCGCGGGCCTCGGCATCTGGGACTGGGCGAGCAACGACGAAGGTGGCGCGCCCGACGTGGTGATGGCCTGCGCCGGCGACGTGCCCACGCTGGAGACGATGGCGGCCGTCGACCTGCTGCGCGACGAAGTGCCGCAGTTGAAGGTGCGGGTGGTGAACGTGGTCGACCTGATGGCGCTGCAGTCGCCCTCGGCGCATCCCCACGGCATCGCGGACGAGGAGTTCGACGCCATCTTCACCACCGACAGGCCCGTGATCTTCGCGTTCCACGGCTACCCTGCGCTGGTCCACCGGCTGATCTACAAGCGGCGCAACCACCCCGGCTTCCACGTTCACGGCTATTGCGAGGAAGGCACCACCACCACGCCCTTCGACATGACGGTGCTCAACCGGCTGGACCGGTTTCACCTTGCGGCCGATGCCATCTCGCGCACGCCCAGGCTTTGCGACAGCACGGGCCATGTGCAGCAGCACCTGCGCGACAGGCTTCTGGAGCACCGGGCCTACATCACCCGCCATGGCCGCGACATGCCCGAGATCGAGACGTGGCGCTGGAAGGGCTAGCCGGCACCCGGCCCGCCAGTGCTACCACTGATAGCCGGCTTGCACCCGTCCTCCGACCTGCGCGCCGGAGCCGGTGGCGACGGACAGGCCACCGCCGATCTGCCAGTGCTCGTCGAACTGGTACGCAAAGCCCACACCGACCGCGCTCTGGCCCGCGTAGTTCGCAGCCGCCGCACCCACCCACCGGCGGCCGGCCTGCAGCATCGGCACCGAGGGCATGGCCATGGCCTGCGCGATGCCGCGCGCCGCGAACTCGCGCACGGACTGCACCTGGGCGCCGAGCTGTGCGCTCGAGCGTTCCAGCTGCGAGAGGTTGACGGCGTCCGTGGGCAGGGTGCCCGGGGCCACGTTGGCGACCTGGCGCGGCGCGCCCGCGCTGCCCACGCTTACCGTGGAGGGCCGGTCGGCCACCGAGCCCTGGCCGAGCGCTACCGACTCGGGCGCCAGTGCCTGCGCGTTCGCGCCCAGCGCCACCGCGTTGACCCCGTTGGCCAGCGAACCCGCGCCGATGGCGACGGTCGGGTCGGCCAGCGCCCGCGCGCCGTCGCCGATGGCCAGCGAACCCGCATGGAGCGCCTGCGCATTGCTTCCGATCGCCTGCGCCCCGTCGCCCTGCGCCGAGGCACCGATGCCCACCGCGACGGCGCCCATCCCGGTGGCGGTGGCAGCGGCCTGCCCGGCCACCGAACAGCGCAGCGCGCCACCGTCCACGGTGCACACGCCCAGCTGGCCGTTCACCACTGCCTGCAGCTGCACCGACTGCGCCTGGATCTGCGTGGTGTGCGCCTGCAGCTGCTGCGTCATGTCGATCACCTGCGAGCCCTGCGTGGTCGCGAGGGTCAGGGCCTGTTCGGCAGTGGTGCGCACGCCATGGAGCTGAGCGCCGTTGACGGCATCGGTGGATGTGGCGCTGACATCGCCCGCGGTGACGCCGCCGATGCGCCCTGCATTGGCGATGCCGGCGCCGCGGTTGTCGATGCCGCCCTGGGTGACCAGCCGCCCGCTCACCACCGCGCCCCCACCGACGGACAGCGAGCCGGCGCTGACCTGGCCGCTGGCCTCGACGCCCGCGACGTTGGTCAGCGTGCGCCCGCTGCCCGGGCTGCCGAACGACACCACGTCGCTGCGGCCGCCGTCGCTGCTCTGGGCGCCGATGGCCACCGAGTTCTGCCCCCGCGCCTCGCTGAGCGCCCCCAGGGCCATGGAACCCAGGCCGCTGGCCAATGCACTGCGGCCCATCGCCAGCGCGCCGTCGGCATTGGCGAAGCTGGCATAGCCCAGCGCCAGGGCGCCGTAGCCGGACGCGCGCGCCGCCGAACCCAGCACCGCGCTGCCGTAGCCGCTGGCATCGCTGTCGGCGCCGACGGCCACGCTGCGTTCGTCGCGGGCCTTGCTGTTGACGCCCAAGGCGCTGGCGCGCACGCCGCTCGCCTGGCTGTCGTTGCCCACCGCGACCGCCCTCTCCGCGCTGGCCGCGCTGTCCGCGCCGATCGACACCGCCTCCACGGCCGACGCCGCGCTGCGGTAGCCCAGGGCGACCGATGACTCCCCGCTGGCCTTGGCGACGTTGCCCACCGCCAGGGCCGAGCCGGCACTGGCCTCGGTGAAGGAGCCGATCGCGGTGGCCGAATTCGCGCTGGCTTTGCTGGAGAGGCCTATCGCAGTGGCGCCGTTGGCCGCCGCCTGGGCACGGAGCCCGTAGGCCGAAGCCGAGCCGCCGCTGGCCGTGGCCGATCGCCCGATCGCCGTGTTGCCCGACGTCAGGTCGATGCCGGCCTGCGACTCGGCGCCGCCGGCGATGTTGCTCTGGCAGTCGGCCTGCACCACATCGCGGGCCGTGCTGAAGCCGGAGTAGGCGCCTTCGTCGCGGCTGCTGTAGAGCGTGCCGCCCGGGCACACGTTGGGATTGAGCACCTGCGCCTGCGCGTGCGGCGTGCAAAGGTGCAGCGCGCATAGCGCCGAGGCCGCAGTCAGCAGGCGCGGTGATGGATGACGTTGCATGATGGTTTCTCCTCGCTGAAGCGGCTCCGTGGGCCAACACGGCGATGCTGCGTGCGCGAAGCGCCTGGCCCCTACCACGCTTTGTGGTAGCCTGCGGCGCCCCCGCCTGCCCGGCCCCTGCCCGGCCCTTGTGCACAGCCCGCGCGCCATGCCTCCACGGACGTCACCCTCCGATCCAGCCGCCCTGACCTCTTCCGGCGCCGAGCCGCTGCCGCTGCTGCGGCTGGCCCGCACCACCGGCAGCGAACGCTTCCAGCATGAGCTGCTGCGCCGCCTGCTGGATGAATTCCGTGCCGACCATGGCGCCATCAACACCTGGCATCCGCGCAGCTTCGTCTCGTCGGTGGGCATCGGCTACGACCTGGCCGCGATGAGCGAGCAATGGAACCGCATCAACGGTGCGGAGCTGGACTTCATCACCTTCGCCATGCGCGCGCAGCCTGAGCAGGCCGCATTCGCCAACGACGACGACCCGCGCTGGAAGCAGACGCCGCCGGCATGGCGCGAATTCCTGTCGCGCCACGGCATCGTCCACCAGATGGGCGTGGCGATTCCCTTCGAGGGCAGCGACACCTTCGTGCACCTCTACCTCAACCGTGGCCCGGGTTCACCGGCGCACACCGAGCGCGATGCGCGCGCGCTGACCGCACTCACACCGCAGATCCGCGAGGCCATGCTGGTCAACCGGCTGTACGCGCATGCCCGCCAGGGCCTGGACGAGGAGGCGCAGCCGCTGGCCCTCACCGACTCGCAGGGCTGGGTGCTGTTCGCCAACCGCGCCTTCTGCGCAGCCTGGCCTGCGCTCGCGGAACTGGCGGGCGCGACCTCGCCGCGCCTGCCCGATGCCTGGCTGTCGGGCAGGCGCGGGGCGCTGCGGCGGCTGGAGGCCGCCGGCTGGTCGATCGAGGTCGGCCGCGACGACAGCGGCCTGCGCGTCGCCTTGCGCCGTCGCCCCTCGCGCGACGGCGTCGCCACCCTCACGCCCCGGCAGGCCGAGATCGCGCGGCTGTATTGCGCGGGGCATTCCAGCAAGGATGTGGCCCTGCGGCTCGGCCTGTCGCCGGCCACGGTGCGGGTGCATCTGCGCAACGCCTACGACCGCGCGGGCGTGGGCAGCCGCGCGGCGCTGCGGGCCTGGCTGGCCATCTGAGGTACCCATCCCGGGGGTGCCGCGGCGCGGCATGCGTGCTACGCTCCCAGCGATACAGGATGCCCACGGCATCCGCATTCCATTTCCCTCCTGCCATCGCATGAAACAAGCCTCCCACATCGCGGTGCTCGACGATGAAGTCGACATCACGCTGCTGCTGGCCAACTACCTTCAAGGCCACGGCTTCCGGGTCACCCAGGTCCACGACGGCCGCTCGCTGACGACGCTCATGGGCACGGACCCGGCGGACCTCGTGCTGCTCGACCTGGGCCTGCCCGGCGAAGACGGCTTTTCCATTGCCCGCCGCATCCGCGAAAACTGGCGGTGCGGCCTCGTCATCGTCACGGGCCGCGGCGACGCCGTGGACAAGATCGTGGGCCTGGAAGTCGGTGCGGACGACTACGTCACCAAGCCCTTCGACCTGCGCGAACTGGTCGCGCGGGTCAAGGCGGTGCTGCGGCGCCTGACGCCGGATGCGCCCGCCGCGCCGGCCGCGGCCGCCACCGCCTCCCCCGACCGGTTGCGCTTCGCCGGCTGGCGGCTGGACACCGCCGCGCGCAGCCTGCACAGCCCGCAGGGCGAAGAGGTGCCGCTCACGGGCGGCGAGTTCGATCTCCTGTGCGCCTTTGCCCGGCACCCCGGCCGCGTGCTGTCGCGCGATTTCCTGCTCGAGCAGACACGCGGCCGCGAGGCCGCTCCCTTCGACCGCACGATCGACGTTCAGGTCGGCCGGCTGCGCAAGAAGATCGAGGCCGACGTGGACGACCCGCAGCTCATCAAGTCGGTGCGCGGCGCGGGCTACATCCTGGTACCGCCCGTTTCCAATGACTGATTCCGGAAACACCCCGCCTTTGCGGCCCGGCCGGCTGCCCATCCCGGGTCTGCCGTCGGGCATCGAGGAAGGCAGCGTGTTCCGTTCGCTTTTCATCGCCTATCCGGATTCGCTGCTGCTGGTGGACCAGTCGGGCCACATCATGCTGGCCAACCCCTCGGCCGCGGCGCTGATGGGCTACACCGTCGACGACCTGGTCGGGCTGAACGTGGACGTGCTGGTGCCCGACAGCATCCGTCCGCGACATGCGTCCTACCGTGAGGCGTATGGCCGCGCCCCGCGTCCGCGTCCCATGGGCACGCACATGGAACTGGTGGCCAAACGCAAGGACGGCAGCGAGGTCATGGTCGAGATCGCGCTGAGTCCGCTGCAGGACCACGGGCTGCCTTTCGTGGTGGCGGCCATCCGCGACATCGGCGCCTATCCCCGCGTGAAGCAGGCACTGCAGCGCGCCCGGTACAGCGAGCATCTCGCCCAGCTGGGGCGCCTCGCCGTCGACACGCGCGACTTGCAGGTGGTGCTCAAGCATGTGCCGGAGATCATCACCACGGCGCTGCAGGTCGAAGTGGCGGTGGTCTGGCTGCTCGACAACAACCGTCTTGAATTCCGCGTGGCCAGCGGCGTCGGCCTGATCGCCGGCGAGGAGGTCGGGATGCGGCTGGCCAACCGGCCCGACACGCCCCCTGGCTTCGTGCTCTCACAGGGCCGGCCTGTCGTGGTGCCCGACTACCGCACCGAGCAGCGCTTCGCGGTGCCCCAGGCCTACCTCGACGCCGGCCTGACCAGCGCGCTGGCGGTGCCGTTGTCCGATCGGGGACGAGTGATCGGCATGCTGTCGGTGCGCTCGAAGGAGGCCAAGCGCTTCGGCGACGAGGAGCTGCGCTTCCTGGAGTCGCTGTCCAGCCTGCTCGCCACCAGCCTGCAGCGCGTGCAGACCGAGGAGGCACTCAACCATGCGCAGCGGCTCGAAAGCGTCGGCCAGCTCACCGGCGGCATCGCGCACGACTTCAACAATCTGCTGACCGTGATCCAGGGCAACCTGCAGGTGCTGGGGGAACTGCCCGCGCTGGCGCAGGACGCCTACGCGCAGCAATTGGTGAACGCCGCCACGCGCGCCTCGCGGCGCGGCGCCGAACTCACGGGCAAGCTGCTGGCGTTTTCCAGGCGGCAGGTGCTGCAGCCGATGGCGGTGGACACCCATGCGTTGCTGCATTCGCTGGCCGACATGCTGCGCCGCACGCTCGATCAGCGCATCGGGATCGAGATCGATACCGCCCCCGGCTGCCCGCCGGTGCTTGCGGACCCCGGACAACTGGAGTCGGCGCTGCTGAACATCGCGATCAATGCGCGCGACGCCATGCCTGAAGGCGGCATGCTTCGGTTCCGTACCGAGATGTGCGATGCGCTGCCGGCCGTCCTGCACAGCGCTCACAGCGACTTGCAAAACCCTGCCCACGGCCGCTTCTTGGCGATATCCGTCGCCGACAACGGCACCGGCATGGACGAAGAAGTGAAGGAGCGCGCCTTCGAGCCCTTCTTCACCACCAAGGAGGCCGGACGCGGCACGGGCCTGGGCCTGAGCACGGTCTATGGCTTCGTCAAGCAGTCCAGGGGAGGAATCGTCATCGACAGCAAGCCGGGCCAGGGCACGACGGTGAGGCTGTATCTGCCGCTGCACGAAGCGGCCGACCCGCCCGGCGTCGAGGATGAGGAGCGCCCCGACGAGACCATCGCGCCAGGCCTGCGCGTGATGCTGGTGGAGGACGACGCCGAGGTCCGCAACGTGGTGCACACCTTCCTGACAACGCTGGGCTGCGAAATCACCACGGCCGCCACGGGCGAGCAGGCACTCATGGCGATGGACGCCGGCGGCGTCGCCTTCGACCTGCTCCTGAGCGACATCGCGCTCGGCCCGGGCATGCGCGGCACGCGGCTGGGCGCCGAGGCACGACAGCGCTTTCCACAGATGGCGGTGCTGCTGATGTCGGGCTTTTCGTCCGAGTTGCTGGATGCGGACCGTGACGTCCCGCAGGATTGGGAGTTGCTGCGCAAGCCCTACACGCGTTCCGAACTCGCGCGGGCGATTTGCAGGGTGATGGCCGGCCGCGCCTGAGCGCGGCGGCTGCGCCCGTTCATTGCAGCATCGCGGGTGCCGGCGCCAGGCAGCGCTGCACGAAGGCCGACAGCGCCCCGACGTCTGGAATCTGCACGTCGCGGCGGCCCTTCTCGGCAAAGCCGATGACGTTGTCGCGCGCCAGCCGCGACAGTGCCCGGCTCACGGTTTCCAGCGTCATGCCCAGGTAGTTGCCGATCTCCGCGCGGGTCATGCGCAAGGTGATCTGGTCGGTGCGCATGCCGCGCTCGGCCAGCGATTCGGCCCAATAACGCAGGAAGTCGGCCACGCGCGCATCGGCCGGCAGTGTGCAGACCGACATCAGTGAATCGCGGTCGTGGGCGATCTCGCGGCTCATCGCGGTGTGCAGCACCTGCAGCAAGGCAGGATGCGAGACGCAGGCGCGCATCAGTGCTTCGTAGGAAACCATCCAGATCTCGCCCGTGTCCATCGCCACCGCGTCGCAGGAATAGCTGCCATCGGCGATGCCGTCGAAGCCAAGCCAGTCGCCGCGGAACTTCAGGCCGACCACCTGTTCGCGGCCGTCCGCCGTGAGGTTCACGATCTTGAAGAAACCCGAGTTCAGGATGTAGAGATTGCCGAAGCGCTCGCCGGCCTGGTAGATCACATCGCCCGTATGCACGACACGCCGCTGCGGCTTCAGCTGCTCGGCCAACAGCCTGAGGTTGTCGGACGTCTGCTGGCCCGTCATGGCCGTTGCTGTCTTCTCGTTGGTGGCGATCGTGAGCATCTGGAACTCCTGGGTTGTCTGTCGCGTGTCTTTCGATGGATGGATGCTAGGAAGCCGACGGCAATGCAGAGACAACGTTCGGAATCGGTGCGTAACGCTCGGTGAACCGAATGTGTCCGGCGTGTATCAGCGCCGCGGCCTTGACCTGAATCAAGTTCGGTGCGAGCAGTCTGACTAGCCTCGACGGGTCACATACCGATCATTCCCATGCGCCTTCCGAACCGACTCCGCGAGCCCGAGGCCGGGCCCCAGCTTTCCCCGCTGGACGTGGCGAGCCTGCTGTGCCGGGCGCGCATGCTGCAGCGCGCCGCGTTGGAGGGAACCACGCCCAAACCGCTGCGCGGCAAGAATCTGGGGCTGCTGTACGAAACACCCTGCGATGCGGCGCAGGCGCTGTTCTGCGATGCCGCGGAGCGGTTGGGAGCGCGCGTTGCCACGATGCGCTCGAGCCTGTCGCTCGACACACCGCCGCAGGAGGTACGGCACACCGCCCGCATGCTCGGGCGCCTCTACGAGGCCGTGGAGTGCCAGGACATGGACCCGGCCCTGGTGCGGCAGATCGGCGAGCACGCGGGCATTCCGGTGTTCGACGGCGCCGCCATGGAAGACCATCCGGCCGTCCGGCTTGCCGAACTGCTCGGCGACGGGACCTCCCTGGCCGACAACCGGCGCTTCATGGTGCAGGCCCTGCTGCTGGAGCACATCGGCTGAGCCGCCTGGCGCATTCCGCGCCGGCCTTGATCCAGCGCAATGCACCCGGGCGGGCTGCTTCCTACAGTGGATTGCACGGCCGTTTCGATGACAGCGCGACGCGCCGACTTTCCAACCACTGACCGCAAGGAATTCCCATGAAGACCGATACCCAATTGCGCGACGATGTCCAGGCCGAACTGAGCTGGGACCCGGCTTTCAAGGCGTCCGACATCGGCGTGATCGTCAAGGATGGCGTGGTGACCCTCACCGGCCACCTCTCCAGCCATGCGGAGAAGTACGCCGCGGAGCGCGCCGTGCAGCGCGTGCACGGCGTGAAGGCGGTGGCCGTCGAAATGACGGTGAAGCTGCCGTTCGGCAATGAGCGCACCGACGCCGACATCGCCATGGCGGCCGAGCGCGCGCTCGAATGGAACGTGCTGGTGCCGGACGGCAGGATCCGCCCCATGGTCGAAAAGGGCTGGCTCACGCTCCAGGGCGAAGTCGAGTGGGGCTACCAGCGCAGCGCCGCCGAAGCCGCGGTGCGCGACCTCATGGGCGTGACCGGCGTTTCCAATCTCGTGAAGGTCAAGCCGAAGCTGAGCCCCGCCGACGTGGAAAAGAAGATCCACGACGCGCTTTCCCGCCAGGCCGACCGCGAGGCCCGCCGGCTCTCCATCAGCGTCGACGGTTCGCAGGTCACGTTGCGCGGCGTCGTGCATTCCTGGGCCGAGCGCGACGCGGTGCAAGGCGCCGCGTGGGCCACGCCCGGCGTCTCGGTCGTGGTGAACGACCTGCTCGTGGACGCCTGAGCATGCGCGTCGCGCTCGTGAGCGCCTGAACATCATGCGTGCAATGGTGCTCGGCGCGGCGTGGCTTCCCCTCGAACTGGAGTGCCGCGCGACTCCGCAGCCCGGTCCCGGCGAACTGCGCCTGCGCGTGCTGGCCTGCGCGGTCTGCCGTACCGACCTGCACATCGTCGACGGCGAATTGCCGCTGCCCGTGCTGCCGATCGTGCCGGGGCATGAAATCGTCGGGGTGGTGGATGCGCTCGGAGCGGGCGTCGAGGGCTTTGCCATCGGCGAGCGGGTGGGTGTGCCCTGGCTGGGCCACAGCTGCGGCTGCTGCGCCTTCTGCCTGGACGCGCACGAGAACCTGTGCGATGCGCCGCGCTTCACCGGCTACCACCGCGACGGCGGCTTCGCGAGCCACGTGATCGCGGAGGCGGCGTTCTGCCTGCCGCTGGAGCTGCCTGAAACCGACGCAGCGCGCATCGCTCCCCTGCTTTGCGCGGGCCTGATCGGCTGGCGCAGCCTCAAGGCCGCGGGCGAGGTCGCGCATGCGCGCCGGCTGGGCCTCTACGGTTTCGGCGCCGCCGCGCATCTCATGACGCAGGTGGCCGTCGCCCAGGGGCGCGAGGTGTACGCCTTCTCGCGGCCCGGCGACCATGCCACCCAGGCCTTTGCGCGCAGCCTGGGTGCGGCATGGTCTGGCGGCTCGGACCAGCGCCCGCCCGAACCGCTGGATGCGGCCATCCTGTTCGCGCCTGCCGGCGAGCTCGTGCCGGCCGCTTTGCGTGCCGTGCGCAAGGGCGGCCGGGTCGTCTGCGGCGGCATCCACATGAGCGACATCCCGTCCTTCGCCTACCGCTTGCTCTGGGAAGAGCGCAGCGTGGCCTCCGTGGCGAACCTGACGCGCGACGATGCGCGCGAGTTCCTGGATTTCGCCCGGTCCCACCCGCTGCGCGTGCACGTGAAGACCTATGCGCTCACCCAGGCCAACGAGGCCCTGGCCGATCTGCGCGCGGGGCGGATCGAGGGCGCGGCGGTGCTGGTGCCGTGAGCCGGCACGGCGGCTCTCAAAGTTCCCGCGACTCCCTGTAGTCGGGCACGGTGCACGCCCAGCCGTGCCGCTCCTCGATGGCCAGGCGCAGCGCGTCGGCGGCCACGGGCTCGCCGTGGGTGACAAACACGCGGCGCGGCGCGCGCTGGACATCGAGCCAGTCGAGCAACTGGTCGCGGTCGGCGTGGGCCGAGAGCGTCTCGATGTTCGCAACCTCCGCGCGCACGGGCACGTAGGCACCGTGGATCTTGACCGCGTCGGCCCCCGCCACCATGGAAGCACCGCGCGTGCCTGCGGCCTGGAAACCTGCAAACAGGATGGTGTTCCTCGCATCGGGCGCGTAGGCCTTCAGGTGATGCAGCACCCGCCCGCCGGTGGCCATGCCGCTGGCGGACACGATGATCGAAGGAAAGCCCAGCGTGTTCAGTCGCCTGGACTCCTCCTCGGTATTGACGATGATGGTCTGCCGCTGCATGGCGGCGCACTCCTGTGCGCTCAGCCGGTGCTCGTCGGCGTGGCGCTGGTACAGGCGTGTCGCGTCCGCCGCCATGGGGCTGTTCAGGTACACGGGCATGTCGGGAATGCGCCGCGCCTGCCTGAGCAGCTGAATCGCATACAGCAGCGTCTGGGCCCGGCCCACGGCGAAGGCCGGCACCACCACGATGCCGCCGCGCGCCGCCGTCCTGTTGATGACGCCGGCGAGCGTGGTCAGGGTGTCGCCCTCGGGGTGCCGGCGATTGCCGTAGGTCGACTCGATCACCACGTAGTCGGTCGGTTCGGCGACCTCGGGCGAGCGCATCAGCAGGTCGTCGGTGCGCCCGACGTCGCCCGAGAACAGCAAGCTTGCGCCTTCCCATCCGATCCGTACGCTGGCGGCGCCGAGTATGTGCCCCGCGCGGCGCAATCGCCAGGACCAACCAGGCCAAGGCGCGCATTCCGCGCCGAAGGGGACAACCTCGAGGCGCCTGAGCGCCGTGCGCGCATCCTGCTCCGTGTACAGCGGCAGCGCCGGCTTGTGCTTCGAATGGCCGTGGCGGTTGGCAAAGGCGGCCTCCTCTTCCTGCAACCGGCCCGAGTCGGGCAACAGCAGTTCGCAGAGTTCGCGCGTGGCCGCCGTGGCATACACCTTGCCCTTGAATCCGAGCTGGACGAGTCGCGGCACGAAACCGCTGTGGTCCATGTGCGCATGCGTCAGCAGCACCGCATCGATGCTCGCCACATCGACGGCCAGCGGCTCCCAGTTGCGCAGGCGCAATTGCTTGAGCCCCTGGAAGAGCCCGCAGTCGACCAGCAGGCGCCGGCCCTGATGCGTCAGCAGGTATTTCGAGCCCGTGACGGTGCCGGTGGCACCGAGGAAATCGATGCGCATGGGGTCCGGCTCAATGCGACATCAGCACCGGCAGCGTCATCCAATGAAGGATCGACAGCGTCGCCCCGCCCATCACCCATTCGCGTGCCCGGCTGTGGCCGTAGCAGCCCATGACCAGCAGGTCCGCGCTCAGGTCGGCCGCGAAGGACAGCAGCTTGTTGCCGGCGTCGTCCTCCTTGTTGCCGCCCGGGTGCAGGGTGGCATTGGCGACACCCTGGGCCCGCAGGTACTCCTGCAGGCGCTGCATGGCGCCCTCGGCGTCCTCGCCATAGGTGACCACGTGCACGCGAGCTGCGGTGCGCAGCCATGGCAGCGCCGCGGTCACCGCGCGCGCGGCTTCGCGGGTCTCCTTCCATGCCACCAGCACGTTGCGGCCGATGGGGCCGACGGGCCCCGCATAGGGCAGCACCAGCGCCGGCCGGCCGCTTTGCACCAGCACGCTGGGCAGGAAGTCGCCGGGCAGCTCGCCGTCCATCGGGTCGTCGCGGTCGCGCTGGCCCAGGATCATCAGGTCCGCATAGAGCGCGCGCCGCGCGAACCCCCAGGGCCCATCGCTTTCGGGCTCCGCCCAATGAAGGCGCTGCGAGCCCGCAGTGTTGGCCATGAACGTGGCGTGCATCTTGTCGCGCGCCGCCTTGTCGATCTCCTGCATGATCGCGACGGCTTCGGCCGCACCCTCGATGGCGTACGGATAGCGCATGAGCGCGGACAGGGTGCACGGGCGGGCCGTGACCTCGGCATCGAAGGTCTCGGCCAGCTGGCGCGCCAGCTTGATTCGCTCCACCGTGCGGGCGGAGCCGTCGAGGTGAAGCAGGATGGATCCGGGCGTTTGCATGAAAGCTCCTTTGGTCGGCGGCCTGTGATGCGCAGACCTTAGGCCGTGGCTCGCGGTGCGGCATTGCGCTGCATCAACCGCGCGCTCAGGCGTGACCGCGGTGATGCTTGATCGGGCGCAAACCCGCACCGTGGACTCCAGCCTAGCCTCGGGCGAGTGCCCGGCTTGGCCTCGAAGCCGCATCCGGATATCGCGCTTGCCGTGGCGCCGCCGGTATCACCAAAGGAACGACGAAATGACCTCCTTCCAACAAGCCTGCATCGTGGGTAGCGGCATCGGCGCGCTGTCCGCTGCGGTCCTGCTGATCCGCGATGCCGGCATGCCGGGCTCGCACATCCGCATCCTCGAGGAGTCCACGCTGCCCGGTGGCGCGCTCGACGGCGGCGGCGATGCGCGCCAGGGTTACGTGACGCGCGGCGGGCGCATGTTCACCGACGAGACCTACACCTGCCTGTGGAATGTGCTGGAGAGCATTCCCTCGCCCGGCACGCCGAACCGCACGGTGCGCGACGAGATCCTGGCCTTCAACGCGCTGTGGCGCTCCGACGCGCATGCCCGGCTGATCGACCGCAACCGCCGCATACTCGATGCCAGCGACCTGGGTTTCAACTTCCAGGACCGGCTGGAGCTCATGCGCCTGCTCGCCACACCCGAGCGCGCCCTGGGAACGAAGCGCATCGAGGAGTGCTTTTCCACGCACTTCCTGGACACCCATTTCTGGGCCATGTGGCGCACCACCTTCGCGTTCCAGAACTGGCACGGCGCGGTCGAGCTCAAGCGCTACATGCTGCGCTTCCTGCAGGAGCTGCCGCGCATCCACACGCTGGGCGGCGTGCGGCGCACCGAGTTCAACCAGTACGACGCCATCGTGCGCCCGATGGTGAAGTGGCTGCTGGAACACGGCGTGCGCTTCGACTACGGAACGCGCGTGTCCGATGCGGACTTCACCGCCGGCGCGCAGGGCCTGCGGCTCGACACGCTGCATTGCCTGCGGGAGGGACGCCCGTTCACCTACAGCCTGGGCGCGCACGAGTGCGCCTTGATCACCATCGGGTCGATGGTGGCCGACTCGCGCAACGGCAACGATCACCAGGCACCGGAGCTGGTACGCGACCAGCGCGACGGCGCCTGGACCCTGTGGCGGAACATGGCGCGCAAGGCACCGTGCTTCGGCCGGCCCGAGGTTTTCTGCGGCAATGTCGACGAGAGCAAGTGGGAGTCGTTCACCCTCACGATGCACAGCCCTCTGCTGATCCGGCGCATCCAGGCCTTCTCAGGCAACGCCCCCGGCACCGGCGGGCTCATGACCTTCAAGGACTCGAGCTGGCTGATGTCGATCGTGGTGCCGCACGCCCCGCATTTCGAGGACCAGCCTGAAAGCGTCTTCACCTTGTGGGGCTACGGCCTGCTGCTGGACACGCAGGGCAACTACATCGAGAAGACGATGTCCCAAGCCGGCGGCCAGGACATATTGACGGAGCTCATGCACCACCTGGGCTTCGAGGACATCCTCGAAGAAGTCCGGCGCACCACGACCGTGGTGCCGGTGATGATGCCCTACATCACCAGCGAGTTCGAATGCAGGAGCGCGTCGGACCGGCCTTCGGTAATACCCGCCGGCGCACGCAACTTCGCCTTGCTGGGCCAGTACGTGGAAATTCCCGAGGACGTGGTCTTCACCGTCGAGTATTCGGTGCGCGGCGCGATGCACGGTGTCTACGGGCTCATGGGCCTGGACACGGAGGTGCCCGCCATCTACCACGGGATCGCCGACCCGAAGGTGGCGTTGGTCAGCCTTCGCACGCTGATGGGCTGACACCGGGGACGGCACGCGTCGGCGCGCGAAGATTGATCCATCTCAAGCGCTTGGCCGTGCGACCGCGCAAGATGTTTCTTCATCTGGCTCAACGAGAAACTCCCATGGCCTTCTTCTTCTGGCTACGCATTGCGCTGTGCATTGCACTGGGCGCGGCCATCCTGTGGTGGGCATTGCGGCTGCTCATCATTCGGCTCACGCTCGACTGAGCCCTGCGCGGAGAAACGCTCATGTGCATGGCCTTGCTGAGGAAGCTCGCCAGCGTGCGGCTTCCCTGCACCGAAGCCGATCCCGCGATGATCGACAGGCTGCGTGTGCTCGAGGCCGCCGGCCATATCAGGGTGCTGATCCCGCCCGTGCATGTGGACTGCGATCACTGCATGCGCCAGCCTCCGGCAACCGTGCTCGAGATCACGCCTCGGGGGCGCAGGGTCCTGAGCACGGGGACGATCGAAGAGGAAACGCCATTGCCCGCCATGCACAGGCGTCATGCCTTGACCGCCCGGTCAGGAGACTGAGGCCGGGCTCATCGCCGCGCCTCCCGCGAAACTACTGGATGCTGGAGGCGAACCATCGAAAGGTGTTCTTCCGGTTCTGCGAGTTTCCTCCCGTCCGGATGAACAGGAAGCCGAACTGCGCATTGCCCAGCGAGTCGACTGGAATGCCTGCGGCGCGCAAGGCCGCGATTTCATCGCGCAGGCTCAGGTCGAGCGGCAGTTTCAGTGTGATGGTCGCACTGTGGATCGTCTGCTTTTGCATGGTTCACTTCCCTTGCGTATCCCCGATGAATCCAACCGTTCCCTTACGAAGGTCCGGCAGCCAGGAGCCTTGCGCGCAGCATGCCTTCGCGCAACGCATCGACAACATCGGCAGGCATGCCGCCCGCTTGTCGAAAGTCGAAGGTCGTTGTCTCGCCCTCATCCGATCGCACGACGATGACGTCGCTCTCGGCGTTCGGTGAAACATCCCCGATGGCTTGATGCGCATCGACCGGCATCTCGGTCGCTCGCCGCAGGTACAGGTCGAAGCGTCCATGAAAACCGAGCGGCAGCAATTCACCCTGCCCCCCGCGGACGACTTGCCGATGACGCGGTCCGGGATAGAAAGCGGACGTCCAGCGAATGCGCGCCTTCGTGTCGTCGACGGAGGTCACGCGGGCTCCGACGAAAACCGCGCCGGGCGCGAACATGCGGAACTCCCCGAGTGCCTCGAAATACCGGAACTGACGGTCGACACGGTCCTGAACCCAGGCGATCCCGTACCCGTTGGACTTCCACGCACGCGAGGCCAGGCAGGCGGCCCTCACACGCTCGCCGAGCGTTCTGCCCGCAGCGAATTCGCTGACGGTTGCCAGGCGCAGATAGCGGTACACGGCCGTCAGCGGACGCGCACGGCGCCACTGACCAGACGATGCAACAACGGCATTGGCATGGGATTCCCTCGAGAACTGCCGGCAGCGAATGATTTTTTGGGGGGCCGGCGCGAACTCATCCTAAGACTGCGCAACGACTAAATCCAGGATAGAAATTTCGTCTGGTGGACACAAGACTATCCGCGTCGGATGGGTGGAGTGCCTCAAGAGTCGGAACGACTCATCTGGTCACATGAACCATCGCCGATAGCCCCTGTCCAGGTGATGGAAGAGCTATCATCGATTTTCTTTCTATCTCAAACAGCGCCTACCCTAGGGCTGTGAATAGCCGTCAACTAATTCGCGAAGGACGCAAGCGCCTCCAGATGAGCGAGCAGCAATTTGCTGATGCGCTGGGGGTTAGCCGTGGCGCAGTACAGCAATGGGAAAAGCAAGGCGGCACAGCTCCGAAGCGGGCCAATCAGGCACGCGTGGCGAAGCTGCTTGGGATTTCCGTCGCCGAACTGGTCTCGGGTGTGTCGGCGGGCGCACGAGGGGTCGACGTGCGTGCTGAAGTTCCCCTGGTCTCCGAGGTCGAGGCGGGCAACTACACCGTCATCGACAACTTCAAGCCGACGACGCAATTCGACGCCATCCCTGTGAGCGTGCCGGTCAAGCGGCACACCTACGCACTGCGGGTCCATGGCGACAGCATGGTCAGCGAAAGCGGCGACTCCTTTCCCGCCGGATCCATCCTGATCGTCGAACCCGAGATGGAGGCCCTCCCCGGCGACTATGTCATCGCGGTGAACCATGCCAGCGAGACCACGTTCAAGCAGCTCGTGAAAGACGGCGGAGACCTGTATCTCAAGCCGTTGAACAGCCGATATCCCATCAAGCCGCTCGGCAATGCGCGGGTCATCGGCGTCGTGCGCGAATTCACCAAGCGTTTTCGGTAGCGGGCGCAAAAAAATCGCAAGTATGTAGATAGATTTTCTACAAAGCGATACATTTTCCATCCTGGCGCGGCAATCGCCTGGCTCATTCGGGCAAGACGGCTGCGGTGGAAAGGATCGAACATGGATCCCCCGCAGCGGGTCAACCCCGGCGCGAGTTTTCGATGGCCGAAAGAACCGGTCGAAAACCATGGTTGCCGCAATCCTGGCGGAAGCAGGCGGCAATGAAGCTGATCCTGCCGCCACAGTACCGGGACCGGTTCGAATTCGTGTTCAACGTTGACCAGAGCTTCGATAGCCGGACAGTCGTGTGCAGGGCCGAGATCTTCGAGCATTCCGTCCTCAAAGCCGTCCTGCAGATCGTGGACACGAAGCGCACGCGGCTCGAAGTCGTCGATGCAGTCTTGGTTCGCTGCATCCGCTGGGCGGACCTCCGGATTCAGGACGAAGCGGGCGTCTGATTCATCTCTCTGCGTTAGCGGCACCAGGCCTCGATTTGGCGAACGAGGTCCGACCACAGCGCCTGCACAGCCACTGCGGCCAGCAGCACGCCAGCCAACCTCGCGCCCCAGGCCTGGCGCGTCCTGCCGCCAGCCAGCCGCAAACGCTGCCAGAGCCACGGCCCGACCAGCAGCGAGATGCCGCTGCCGGCAGCAAACAATGCCATCAGCGCTGCGCCCTCCAGGGCGCCGTTGGCCAGGCCTGCCAGCATCAATGCCGAGTACAGCAGCCCGCAAGGCAGCGCCACCCACAGCAGCCCGGTTGCAAGCACGCCCAGCCACGTGCCGCCGGCATGCGAGCGAAGACGCGTTTCGAGCGAGCGGCCGATGCGCTGTGCCCACAGCGGCTGCCGGCCCGTGGCGGCCAGCATCGCGCCCCAGGCGAACACGAACACATGCAGCAGCACCCACAACGGCCGCAGCGCGGCAACCTGTGTGCTGGCCAGTGCGAGGCTGTCGACGCTGGCGGCGGCGACGGCGCCTGCCGCAGCGTAGCTCGCGAAGCGCCCCAGTTGGAAAGCGCCGGGCGCCGCGAACGTCGCCATCGCGCCGTGCTGCGCCGTGGACGCGAGCGGCACGATGCGAATGACCGCCGACGAAGCCGCACCGCACATCGCCACGCAGTGCGGACCGCCGGCAAGGCCCATGACAAACGCGGCACCGGCGAGCGCGCCCTGCATGGTCAGACCACGCGCGAAAAGCGCGTGCGGTTCGCGCGGGCGTAGCGGTCGAACACCATCGCGATGGCACGCACCAGGAACCAGCCTTGCTCGGTGACCGTGATGTCGTGATCGCTCAACCGCACCATGCCGCAGGCGACCAACGGCCCGAGCGCCGCGAATTCGGTGGCGAAGTAGTGCCGGAAATCGACGGCGTGGGCCTCGCCCATGGCATCGAAGTCGACCCGGCCGCGGCACATCAGCGCCATGATCACCGCGCGGCGCAGCAAGTCGTCGCGCGACAGTACGAGGCCGCGCACCACGGGCAGATGCCCCCGATCGAGAAGGTCGTAGTACTCGTCGAGCGTCTTGGCGTTCTGGCTGTAAGTGGCCCCCACGCGTCCGATGGCGGAGACGCCCAGCGCTATGAGGTCGCCATCGGGCCGCGTGCCGTAGCCCTGGAAGTCGCGCTGCAGCGTTCCGTGCCGCTTCGCGACGGCAAGCGGATCGTCTGGCAACGCGAAATGATCCATGCCGATGTACACGTAGCCGGCTGCCGTGAGCACGTCGATCGCTCGCGCGAGCATGCGCACGCGCCCGGCCGCATCCGGCAGTTCCTCGGCCAGGATGCGACGCTGCGGCTTGAAGCGCTCCGGCAGGTGCGCGTAGGCGTACAGCGCGATGCGATCGGGCCGCAGTTCGCGGATCTGCGACAGCGTGCGTTCGAAGGAGGCATCGTTCTGCCGCGGCAACCCGTAGATCAGGTCCACGTTGATCGACTCGAACCCCAGTGCACGCGCGGCCGCCATCAGAGAGAAGACCTGCGACGCCGGCTGAACGCGGTGCACGGCTTGCTGCACCGCGGGGTCGAAGTCCTGCACGCCGAAACTCAGGCGGTTGAACCCCAGCGCTGCCAGGTCCGACAGCCGCTGCGCGTCGACGGTGCGCGGATCGATCTCTATCGACCGCTCGCCGCCGCGCTCGAAGCAAAAGGAGCGGTGCAGCAGCGCGGCGAGCTCGGCCAGTTCCTGGTCGTCCAGGAAGGTCGGCGAGCCGCCGCCCAGGTGCAGCTGGCTCACGGTCGCGCCGCGCCCCAGCTGCGCCGCCTGCAGCTCGATCTCGCGCGCCAGGTAAGCCAGGTACTGGCGTCCCCGCTCCTTGTGGCGCGTGACGACCTTGTTGCAGGCGCAGTAGTAGCACAGCGATTCGCAGAACGGGATGTGCACGTAGAGCGACAGCGGCGCCGCTTGCGCGCCGGCGTCGCGTCGCTCGCGCAGGGCCTGCAGATAGTCGTCTTCGCCGAAGGCCTCTACGAAACGGTCGGCGGTGGGATAGGAGGTGTAGCGCGGCCCGGGAACGTCGAACTGCCGCAGCAGTTCGATCGGCAAGGCAGGCGCGGGAACGTCGAGGACAGCTGCTGAGGACATGTTCATCCCGAAAATGTTTGAGGTGGCGCGCCTCGGCGCTCGGCCGCCGGCGGCCTGGCGAGCAGCACGGTGCAGGCGCTCGATGCCGCCGCCATCAGCCAGAAGACGAAGAACGCCGCCGTGTACAGGCTCTGGCGGGACATCCGCAGCGCATCGGCGCCGCAGAAGGTGTTGAGCGGATCGAACAGCGCGAACACCAGCACCTCCATGCCGCAAGCCACCAGGAAGGAGGGCCAGAGGATGGTCGCCAGCTGGCGCCACCCGTTCATGACCCGGGCCTCCCCGACGGCGGCGGCACATCCTCGGCGGGCGTGAGCGCATGGTTTCGCCCTGCGAGCGCGGGCATGAGTTTCTTGTCGCCCAGCGTCTTGTTGATCTCGATGCCCTCGCGGTAGTAGTCCTCGGACACCAGTGCTTCGGGGCGGGAGAGCGCGAGCCAGAGCGTCACGAAGCCCGCGACCACCACCACCGCGGGCCCCGCGATCACCATCCAGACCATCGGGTAGCGCCACCATGCGAGCGCCGCGGGTTCGGGTGTTGTTGTTGCCATCGTGTTCATCTCGACCTTTCAGCGCGGCACCAGGAAGACCGCTTTTTCGGAGACCTGCACCGCGCCACCCTCTTCCCGGATGTCGAAGTGCACCGTGTGGGAGCCGGCCGGCGCTGCGCCGTAAGGCACCTGCAGACGCACCGCGACCCAGCGCGACTGGGCCGGCTCGACCGCAACCGCTTCTTCCGGCGAGACACTGAGGCCCTCGATGCCGTGCGCGGCGATCCGGTAGCGCTGCGGCTGCTCGGTGGCGTTCATGATCTGGAGCCGGTAGACGTTCTCTAGGCGCCCGCCTTCCACGATCCGCGCGAGCGAGGCGCGGTCGCGCACCACGTCCACCTTCAGCGGCGTGCGCGTGACGAGGCTGGCCAGCAAACCGGTCACCAGCAGCGCGAGGATCGACGCGTAGACCAGCACGCGCGGGCGCAGCACGCGGCGCAGCAGCTGGCGGCGGCTCCAGCGGCCTTCCATGCCGTTGTGCGTGTCGTAGCGGATCAGCCGCGGCGCATAGCCCATCTTCGTCATGACGGTGTCGCAGGCATCCACGCACAGGCCGCAGCCGATGCATTCGTACTGCAGGCCTTCGCGGATGTCGATGCCGGTCGGGCATACCTGGACGCACAGGCCGCAGTCGATGCAGTCGCCCAGCGCCAGCGTGCGGGGGTCCGGCCCCTTGCGGCGCGGCGCGCGCGGCTCGCCGCGTGCGGGGTCGTAGGTGACGATGAGCGTGTCGCGGTCGAACATGGCGCTCTGGAACCGCGCATAGGGGCACATGTACTTGCAGACCTGCTCGCGCATGAAGCCGGCGTTGCCGTAGGTGGCCAGGCCGTAGAAGAAGACCCAGAACACTTCCCAGGAGCCCATCTGCGTCTGCAGGAAGGCCATGCCCAGCTCGCGGATGGGCGTGAAGTACCCCACGAAGGTGAAACCGGTCCACAGCGCGATGCCGATCCAGATGATGTGCTTGGCCCACTTCTTCACCAGCTTCTCGAGCGACATCGGCTCGGCGTCCAGCCGCATGCGCGCGGTGCGGTTGCCCTCGATCCTGTGCTCCACCCACATGAAGATCTCTGTGTAGACCGTCTGCGGGCAGGCGTAGCCGCACCACAGGCGGCCCGCCACCGCGGTGAACAGGAACAGCGACAGCGCGCTGATGACCAGCAGGCCCGACAGATAGATCAGGTCCTGCGGGTACAGCACCAAGCCGAAGATGAAGAAGCGGCGCGCGGCCAGGTCGAACAGCACCACCTGCCGCCCGCCCCACTCCACCCAGGGCATGCCGTAGAACACGAGCTGGGTCAGGAAGACCATGGCCCAGCGCCAGCGCGCGAACACGCCGCGCACGGTGCGGGGATAGATCTTCTTCGAAGCCTCGTAGAGGCCGACCTCCTCGGCTGCCGGCGCGCTGGCAATGGGAATGATCTTGCGCGGCATGGACGCGCGGCCTCAGGGTCCGGCCGCCGCGGGCGCGGCGGCGGAGGTGGCGTTCGTGTTCGAGAAGCCCCACACATACGAGGCCAGCAGCTTGATCTGTGCCTCGGTGAGCCGGCCCTGCTGCGCCGGCATCTCGTTGCGCTTGCCCTCGTTGATCATCTGGATGATGGCGGCCTCGCCGTAGCCATGCAGCCAGATCTTGTCGCTGAGGTTGGGTGCCCCCAGCGCCTGGTTGCCGACGCCGCCGATCCCATGGCAGGCCGCGCAGGCCGTGAACTTCGACTTGCCAAGGCCGGCGCGCACCGAATCATGCGGCTCACCCGACAGGCTCAGCACGTAGTTGGCCAGATTCTTCACGTCCTCCGTCGTCCCGACCGCCGCGGCCATGGGCGGCATGACGCCGATGCGCCCGTTGGTGATGGTCTCGACGATCTTGTCGGGCGTGCCGCCGTGCAGCCAGTCCTTGTCGGTGAGATTGGGAAATCCCTTGCTCCCGCGCGCATCGGAGCCATGGCACTGGGCGCAGTTGTTCATGAACAGGCGCTCGCCGATGCCCCTGGCCTGCGGGTCGCGCGCCACCTCCTCGACAGGCATGGCCGTGAAGCGGGCATAGACCGGGGCGAGGGCCTGCGTGGCCTGGGCGACCTCGGCGTCATAGGCGCTGCGCGAGCTCCAGCCGGACCGCCCCCCGAAGCTCCCCAGGCCGGGGAAGACAGCCAGATAGCCCAGAGAAAAAACGATGGTCAGCACGAACAGCCCGATCCACCACATGGGGAGAGGGTTGTTGGCTTCGCGCAGGTCTTCGTCCCAGACATGGCCGGTGGTGTTGTCGGCGCTGGCCGGCACGCGCTTTCGCGCCGTCAGCCATAGCAGCAGCACGCAGCCGAGGATGCTCAGCAGCGACGCCACGGCAACGTAGTTCGACCAGAAATGGCTGATGAAATCGCTCATGTGGGGTCTCCTTCAGTCCTGCTCGAACGGCAGGCGGGCCGCTTCCTGGAAGTCGCGCGCATTGCGCCGCGAGTACGCCCAGATCACGATGCCGATGAAAAGCACGAAGCAGACGACGGTGGCGGCGACGCGCAAGGTGGTGATGTCGATCATGGTTTCGCTCCTTCCCTGCCTACTTGAGCGCCAGGCCCAGCGACTGCAGGTAGGCCACGGTGGCCTCCATCTCGGTCTTGCCCGTGACCTCTTCGCGGGCCTTGGCGATCTCCGCGTCGGTGTAGGGCACGCCGGCGACGCGCAGCGCGCGCATGTGGGCCGGCAGGGACTCTGCGTCGACCAGGCTCTTTTCAAGCCATGTATAGGCCGGCATGTTCGACTCGGGCACGAGGTCGCGCGGATTGTTCAGGTGGATGCGATGCCATTCGTCGCTGTACTTGCCGCCCACGCGCTGCAGGTCGGGGCCGGTGCGCTTGCTGCCCCACTGGAACGGGTGGTCGTAGACGAACTCGCCGGCCACGGAGTAGTGGCCATAGCGCAGCGTCTCCGAGCGGAAGGGGCGGATCATCTGCGAGTGGCAGTTGTAGCAACCCTCGCGCAGGTAGATGTCGCGCCCGGCGAGCTGCAGCGGCGTGAGCGGCTTGACGCCCTGCACCGCTTCGGTGGTGGACTTCTGGAAGAACAGCGGCACGATCTCGACGAGGCCGCCAATGGCCACGACCACCAGGATCAGGACGATCATCAACAGGTTGTTGGTCTCGATCTTCTCGTGGGAGAAGCCGGTGGACGCGGGTGTCTTGGGGTTGTTCATGGATGTCCTCAGGCGTGGGCGATGGCGGGCGGAACACTGGCGCGCACCGAGAAGCCCGAGATGACGGTCATCCAGACGTTCCAGGCCATCACCAGCATCCCGCTCAGGTAGAGCAGGCCGCCGATCAGGCGCACCACGTAGAACGGGAAGGTGGCCTTCACGCTCTCCACGAAGGTATAGGTGAGCGTGCCGTCGGGGTTGATGGCTCGCCACATCAGGCCCTGCATCACGCCGGCGATCCACATGGCCGCGATGTACAGCACGATGCCGATGGTGGCGATCCAGAAATGCGCCTCGATGGCCTTCACGCTGTACATGGTGGTGCGGCCGTACATGCGCGGGATCAGGTAGTACAGCGAGCCCATGGTGATGAAGCCCACCCAGCCGAGCGCGCCGGAGTGCACATGGCCGACGGTCCAGTCGGTGTAGTGGCTCAGGGCGTTGACCGTCTTGATGGACATCATCGGCCCTTCGAAGGTCGACATGCCGTAGAACGACAGCGCCACGATCAGGAAGCGCAGGATCGGATCGGTGCGCAGCTTGTGCCAGGCGCCCGAGAGCGTCATCACGCCGTTGATCATGCCGCCCCAGCTCGGCGCCAGCAGGATCAGCGAGAACACCATGCCCAGCGACTGGGTCCAGTCGGGCAGCGCGGTGTAGTGCAGGTGGTGGGGCCCCGCCCACATGTAGGTGAAGATCAGCGCCCAGAAGTGCACGATGGACAGCCGGTACGAATACACCGGGCGGCCCGCCTGCTTGGGGATGTAGTAGTACATCATCCCCAGGAAGCCGGCCGTGAGGAAGAAGCCGACGGCGTTGTGGCCGTACCACCACTGCACCATCGCATCCTGCACGCCCGCATAGGCCGAGTAGCTCTTCATCCAGCCGGCGGGAACCACCGCGCCGTTCACGATGTGCAGCAGCGCCACCGCGATGATGAACGCGCCGTAGAACCAGTTGGCCACGTAGATGTGGCGGACCTTGCGCCTGCCGATGGTGCCGAAGAACACGATCGCATAGGCCACCCAGACCACGGCGATCAGGATGCCGATGGGCCATTCGAGCTCGGCGTATTCCTTGCCTCGGGTGTAGCCCAGCGGCAGGCTGATGGCGGCCGCCACGATCACCAGTTGCCAACCCCAGAACACGAAGGAAGCGAGCGCGGGCGCGAACAGCCGGACCTGGCAGGTGCGCTGCACCACGTGGAGGCTCGTGGCCATCAGCGCGCAGCCGCCGAACGCGAAGATCACCGCGTTGGTATGCAGCGGCCGCAGCCGCCCGTAGCCGAGCCATGGAATGCCGAGGTTGAGTTCGGGCCATGTCAGCTGGGAGGCGATGATCACGCCGACCAGCATGCCGACCACCCCCCAGACCACGGACATGAGAGCGAACTGCCGCACGACCGTGTCGTCGTATGTCGCGGCGGGTGGGTGCGTTGCTTGCATCGTCGGGCCTCTTGTTGGATGACGGGAAGTCTCTCCGGGGCCCCGCTCGCGAGCCTTGATGCAAATCAATCGTTGTGCAGGATGCGGTCGCCCTCGACCTCGATGTCCTCGAACTGCCCGCGTTCGATCGCCCACCAGAGCCCGCCGAGGATCGCGAGCACCAGCACCACGGACAGCGGGATGAGCAGGAAGAGGATGTCCATCAGCGCACCGCCGGGCTGGTGGCGGCGAGCCGCGCCGCGTTGAGGACCACCACGAGCGAGCTCGCGGCCATGCCGAGGCCGGCAAGCCACGCCGGCAGCCAGCCGGCGACGGCGAGCGGCACGCACAGCGCGTTGTAGCCCGCGGCCCACGCGAGGTTCTGGCGCACCACGCGCACGGTCCGGCGTGCCTGCGCGATCGCCTGCGGAATGGCGCACAGCCGGTCCCCCAGCACGACGAAGTCCGCGCGCGCCCGCGACAGCGGCACGGCGCGGCCGAAGGCGAAGGAGGCGTCCGCGCGTGCCAGCGAAGGGCCGTCGTTCAGCCCGTCGCCCACCATCGCGATTCGCCGGCCCTCGGCCTGCAGCCGCCACAGCACGTCGAGCTTGTCCTCCGGCGTGCAGTCGCCCTGTGCGAAGGCAATGCCGGCCTGCGCGCCCACGTCCTTCGCCGCGCTGTCGCGGTCGCCCGACAGCAGCCGCACCGTCACGCCCTGCGCACGCAGGGCCGCCACGGCCGCACCGGCATCCGCGCGCAGTTCCTCGGCCAGCACGAAGCTGGCGACCCATCCCTGTGCGTCGCGCAGATGGACCTGCGCCGATTCCACCTGCAGCGGTGGCACGCCGCAGAACGCGGCCGACCCGAGGCGCACGTGCCGCGGAGCGCCCGAGCGATCGCGCACGCGCTGCATCAGACCTTCGAGCCCGAGGCCGGCGGTCTCGCCGGCATGCGCCACGTTCCAGCCGGGCGGGGTGCGGAACTGCGCATGCCATGCCTTCACCAGTGCCTGCGCGACCGGATGCAGCGATTGCGCCGCGAGCGCGGCCGCCATCTCCAGCGCATCGCCGGGTCGCAGGCCCTGCCGGCAATAGATGCGCTCCAGGCGCGGCACGTCGCCGGTCAAGGTGCCGGTCTTGTCGAACACCACGGTGTCGACGGATGCCAGGGCCTCCAGCGCCTGCAGCTTGGACGTGAGCACCCCGCCGCGCGCCAGCGCGCCGGCGCTCGCGAGCATGGCGGCCGGCGCCGCCAGCGAAAGCGCGCACGGGCAAGTCACGATCAGCACCGCCACCGCCACCATCAACGCCCGGCCCGGGTCCACCCGCCACCAGAGCGCCGCGGCGCCCACCGCGCAGGCCAGCACCACGACGAGGAATGGCCGCGCCACCCGGTCCGCCAGCAGCGCCAGGCGCGGCTTGTTCAGCGCCGCGCTTTCCATCAGTCGCGCGATCTGGGCAAAGCGCGTGCCCTCGCCCACCGATTCGATGCGCACCTGGACCACCGCCGACAGGTTGTGGCTGCCGGCCAGTACCCGGTCGCCGCAAGGACGCGGCACTGGGCGTGATTCGCCGGTGAGCAGGGCCTCGTCCGCGCTGGTGTCGCCGTCGATCACCACGCCATCGGCCGGGAACACCTCGCCGGGGCGCACCCGGATCACGTCGCCGGCGGTGAGCCCGCGCGCGGCCACGCGGACCCAGCTGCCGTCGCGGGCCAATCGCTCCACGCTGTCGGGAAGCCGGTGCATCAGGGCCTCAAGCGATCCGGCGGTGCGCTCGCGCAGGCGCGCCTCCAGCCAGCGGCCGGTCAGAAGGAAGAAGACGAACATCGTCAGCGAGTCGAAATAGACCTCGTGGCCCAGCGGGCCGCCGCTGTCGAAGGTGGCGGCGCTGCTGACGGCGAAGGTCGTGAGCACACCGAAGGCCACGGGCAGGTCCATGCCGATGCGCCCCGCGCGCAGGTCGCGCCAGGCGCTGCGAAAGAATGGACCGCAGGAGAACAGCAAGACGGGCAGCGTGAGCACCCAGGAGGCCCAGCGCAGCAGCTGCGCCGCGTCGGCCGTCATGTCGCCGGGCCTGGCAATGTAGGCCGGGTAGGCGTACATCATGACCTGCATCATGCAGAAGCCCGAGACCAGCCAGCGCCAGAGCGCCATGCGCAGTTCACGCGCGCGCTGCCGGCTCGCCGGCTGGCTGTCGGCGGGAAGCAGCGGGTAGCCGGCCGCGGCCGCGGCCTCGAACCAGCGCGAGGGCCGCGTGGCCGCGGCAGACCACACCACGCGCGCGCGCCTGCTCGCGGCGTTGACCTGCGCGTCGATCACGCCCGGCACTTTACGCAGCGCATCTTCGACGGTGAAGGCGCAGGCGGCGCAGTGCATGCCCTCGACCGCCACCTGCGAGGCCCATCGGCCCGTGGCCGCATCCCCCTGCTCCAGCTGGCTGAAGGCCGGCCACTCCAGCGGGTCGTCGAGCAGCCGCCAGCTCTCGGCTGCGGCCGTTGCAGCGGGTGCGGAGGATGGATGCGGAGAGAACGAGGCGAGCGCGGCTTGCATCGCAGCGAGGCTAAGGCCGGACTCAGTTGTGCTTGTTGATCTGCATCAACGCGCGGGGCGCGGGCCTGCCTAAGCTCGCGCAACACCTTCCCCGGAGACCCCCCATGTTCAAACGCATCCTCGTTGCCACCGACGGCTCCACGCTCTCGAAGAAGGCCGTGACGAGCGCGATCGCACTCGCCGCCCGGAACGACGCCGACCTCGTGGCGCTCAACGTGATTCCGCGCTATCCCAGGAGCTACCTGGAGGGCGCCATGACTTTTTCGGCGGAAGACATCGGGCGCATCGAGAAACAGTGGGCCGAGAAGGCACAGGCAATGCTCGACACCGTGAGCGCGCGCGCCAAGGAAAGCGGCGTGCGGATCAAGACGGCGACGGCCAACTCCGACCTGGTGGCGGAATCGATCATCGCGGCGGCGAAGAAATACAAGAGCGACCTGATCGTGATGGCCTCGCACGGACGCAAGGGCATCAAGCGCCTGCTGCTGGGCAGCGAGACGCAGCACGTGCTGGCGCACTCGACGCTGCCCGTGCTGGTGGTTCGCTAGTGCGTTTCCGGAGATAGAGAGTCAGGGAGTCGCGCGTCCGCGCGATCTCCCGAACCTGCCTCCCCGCTCACCTGGCCGCGGGGATTGCGCGCGACCGTTCCGGCCGTCCGGCAGCCTAACCTTCCGACTCATCTGAAGCGGCGGTTTTCGCTCGTTTTCAAAATAGGAAGGGATTTCCATAATGGAAATTATTTCCACAAAATTCATATGATCGCCCCCGGCCGACTCCGTGACAGCGGAGCAGCCGGCCAGCACCAGCAGAGCGCTCGCACCTCTGCGCCATCGATCAGAACGAGGAGACTCCCTTGGAATTTGGCAAATCTTTGACTTTCAGGCTTGCATCGACCGCGGCCCTGGCACTGGCCGTGACCGCATGCGGAGGAGGAGACGGCGGTGGCGGCGGCATCCCCTTCACGGCCCTGCCCGCTTCGCCGGCCGCACCCAGCAGCCCGGCGGCGCCCGTCCAGGAGGCGCCGCCCGCGCCGGCGGACCCGGTCGCGGAGGCGCCCGACGACAGCTTCGACACCTACTACAACGTGTGCAGAGGCACGAACCCCAAGTGCTACAACGACTGGGGCGCCTTTGCCACCACGCCGGACCGGGTGCTCGTTTATTCGCGCACGGCGGGCCCGCGGCATGCAGTGCTGGGCACGCCGATGGCGGCCGGCCTGAACCCCGTGATGAACCCGGACAACGTGATGCAGGCGGGCCTGGTGCGCATGCTGTCGGCCGAGGGCATCACCGTCGACTGGACGGAAGACGTCGCGATCCTCAGCGGCCGCATCAACAACTACAAGGCGATCATCTTCGCGAGCTCGAACCGGGACACCTTGTGGAACGGCGCGGTCAGCACGAGCCAGGACGCAGCGCGCACCGCGCTGCGCAACTACATGCGCCGCGGAGGCGGCTTCGTCGGGCTGCACAACGCTTTCGGCGCGGAATACAACTGGCCCTATTACGAAGGCCTGCTCGGCAACGCGAACTTCTACAACCACGGTCCGAACCGCGGCGGCGATGTCGAAATCGTCTCGGACGACCCGTCGACGAAGGACGTGCCCAAGCGCTTCTCCTTCCAGGACGAGTGGTACAACCTGATGCCCTTCCCCACCAAGGTGAAGTTCCTGGCCAAGGTCGATACCTCGACCCTGAAACCGCTCACCTCGGCGCCGCACCCGGGCCACGCCGACTTCCATCCGGTCGCCTGGTGCCAGTACTACGACGGCGGCCGCGCATGGCTCACGACCCTCGGCCACAACGCCCACTCGTTCACCGCCGACCTGCAGGGCGTCGGTGCCATCGAGTTCCAGAAGCTCGTCGTCCAGGGCGTCAAGTCGGCCATGGGCCTCACGCCTTTCTGCACCGAGTAACGCCGGCAACCGTTCACGGGACAGACATCCATGAAGCAAAAATCATTGGTCACGTTGCTGATTTCCTGCGGCGTGCTCGCATCGCCATTGCTGATCACTGCCTGCGGCGGCTCGAGCGGCGACGGCGCACCCTTCCTGCCGACAGCGCCGGCTCCCGCGCCGCCACCGTCATCCAGCGCGCCGCCGCCGCCAGCGCCGCCCCCGGCGGCCGGCGCGCCCGCGGCCGACCTGTCGGACTGCTGCACCGCCGGCGACAAGGACTTTCCCAAGGTGGGAGGCAACCTCGGCAACCAGAACTACTCCAGCCTGCGCAAGATCGACAAGGCCGCGATCGGCCGATTGGGTGGCGCCTGGGTCAACCAGATCGAAGGCGGCATGACCACCGGCAACAACCAGAGCACGACGGTGGTGGTCGATGGCGTCATCTACATCGAGTCCGCCCTCGGCAACGTGATCGCGGTGGACGGCAAGACCGGTCTCACCAAATGGAAATGGACCACGCCCTACGGCGGCATCACCCGCCGCGGCGTGGCCGTCGCGAAGGACCTGGGCCTGGTGTTCACCGTGGCCACCGGCAACCGCCTGGTGGCCCTGCGCACCGACACGGGCGCCATCGCCTGGATCAAGCAGTATCCGAGCAGCACCACCGACCCCGACTATCAGGGCGCCCTGCAGAAGGTGGCTCTTGTCTATCACGACAAGCGCCTCTACCTGGGCACCAACGACGGCAATCGCGGTGCCGCCTTCTCCGCCGATGCACTGACCGGCAAGGTGCTGACGTCGTTCTGGGGCGTGCCGCGCGCCGGCGAGATCGGCTACGACACCTGGGGAGGTGCCGCCGACTCCGATCGCACGGGCGCGACACCCTGGATCCATCCAGCCGTGGACCCGGAGCTGGGCCTCGTCTACTGGACCTTCGGCAACGTGCGCGGCGGCTCGTCGCAGAACGGTTCCGCACGTCCCGGGCAGAACCTGTTCGCCAACTCGATCGTCGCCCTCGACCTCAAGACCGGCGAGTACAAGTGGCATTTCCAGTCCGTCCACCACGACATCTGGGACATGGACAACGTCATGTCGCCGGTGCTCGCGGACGTGAAGATCGACGGGCGTGATCGCAAGGTCGTGATCTACGGCAGCAAGACCGGCATGTACTACATCCTCGACCGAAAGGACGGCAGCGCGCCGCTGGGCATCGACGAAGTGCCGGTCAAGCAGGATGCCCGCCAGGCCAGCTGGCCCACGCAGCCCATGCCGCGCCAGGGCGCCTGGACCGAGACCTGCATCGTGGACCAGCCGCTGGGCACGGCGATTCCGGGCGACCCCAACCGCGCGGTGCCGAACTATGTGAAGGGTTGCCTGTACGACGCGCATTGGGACGTGCCCATCCTCTCCATTCCGGGGCACGGGGGCGGTGCCAACTGGAACCACCAGTCGTACAGCCAGCGCACCGGCCTGGTCTACACGGGCATGGGCTACGTGTCCGCCGCACACTCGCTGACCGAGGCGAGCAACGGCCTGCGCCCGCCGGGCACCTACATGACGGGCGCCGTGGTGGCCGTCGATCCGGGCACCAACCTCGTCAAGTGGAAGAAGCAGATGCCGTACTCCCTTGCGCACGGCAACGGCATCCTGACCACGGCGTCCAACCTCCTCTTCATCGGCCAGCCCGACGGCAACCTGCTGGCCATGGATGCCAACGACGGCAGCGAGTTGTGGCGCTTCCAGACCGGCGCCGCGATCAGCGCCAGCCCGATCACCTACGAGATCGACGGCGAGCAGTACGTCGCCGTGTTCTCTGGCGGTACGAGCATTCCGTATGGCGACTCGGCCCCTCGCGGCGACCGCCTGTGGGCGTTCAAGGTCGGTGGCACGGTGCAGCCGCCAGCAACGCCGATTCCGCCTGTCGTGCGTCGCCCGGTGTCGGGGTCGGCCGTGGAAGGCGCGGCGCTGCCCACACCCAACACGGTGTTCCTGGCACGTGTGCAGACCGCCGGGAATGCGCCAGGGGCTGCCGAGTCGACGGCGGTCAACGCCATGACCCCGACCTTCATGCGCGTGCCGGTGAACACCACCGTGACCTTCACCAACCCGGCCGACAACGCCAACACGCATTGCGCCACCCAGTTCTTCGAGGGTCGCTTCAACTTCAGGCTGGCGCCTGGACAGTCTGCGAACCACACGTTCGACGCGCCCGGCGAGTACTTCTACAACGACTGCCACAGTCCGCGCCCCACCGGCAAGATCGTCGTGTACTGAGCTGCGTCGTTCGCAGGCTCCATGCAAAAAAACACCGGCATTTGCCGGTGTTTTTTTGGAGCAGCGCAGTGCGATCAGCGCAACCGCTGCTCGAGCGGGTCTCCGACCAATGCGACCCGGCCATCGGGACGGCGGATCCACAGGCGCTCGTTGCCATGGCCGTCATCGGCCACGAAGAGCACCGCATCCGCGAGCGCGCGAAAGCCCAGCGGCATCGAATTGCGCGGACCCGCCGCGACATCGGCCACGGCGCGGGTCCCGGCCGACGAACCGTCGCTCGCCCAGGGCTCGACGCCGCGCGCGGCCCCGCCGTTCGCCGAGAACCACAGCCGCGAGCCGATGGCGGCGAAGCGTGCCGGAGAGCCGCTTTCGGCGCCCGGTGCGATGTCCTTGACGAGTGCGGTCCCCTTTGCCGTGCCGTCGCTGCGCCACAGTTCGGCACCGGACACGCCGTCCGTCGCGGCGAAATAGAGCCGTCCGCCCATCGTCGACAACGGGCTCGCAATGGCACCCTCGGCGCCCGGACGGATGTCCGCCACAAGCGTCGTGCCGGCCGTGGTGCCGTCGCTCCTCCACAGTTCGGTGCCATGGACGCCGTCGTTGGCGGCAAAGTACAGCATGCGATCGAGTGCGACCAGGTGCGCGGGGCGCGAGGACGCTTCGCCCGGGCGGATGTCCTTCACCATTCGCGTGCCCTGATCGGTGCCGTCGCTCTTCCACAGCTCGGCCCCGTGCACACCGTCGTTCGCGGTGAAGTAGATGCTGTCGCCCACGGCGGTCAGGCCTTGAATGTCCGCATCCTCGATGCCCGGGCGGATGTCCTTCACCAGGCGTGTGCTCTGCGGCGTTCCCTCGCTGACCCAGAGCTCATGGCCTTGCTCGCGCGTGGTCGCGGTGAAGAACAGGCGCTTGCCGGCCACCGTGAGCTGGCGTGCGACTGCCCGGGGGCCGGTGTTGATCGAGGACACGCGCGTGGTGGTTGTCGCGCTGCCCGACGTCTTCCACACCTGGAAGCCGGTGCTGCCGTCGTTGGCGACAAAGTACAGCGCGTCGCCAAACACCGTCAGCTCGCTGGGCATGGAGCCTTCCTCGCCTGGGCGCAGGTCGATCACCGGCGAAGTGCCTGCAGCCGTTCCATCGGTGCTCCAGAGTTCGAGGCCGCGCTCGCCGTCCGTGGCCGTGAAGTACACACGGCCACGGAACGGCGTCTGCCAGACGGGGAAAGATCCCCGGAAGCCGGGGCGGATGTCCTTGAGCATCTTCGTGCCCACGGCGCTGCCGTCCGTGATCCAGAGCTCCTGGCCCGAGCTCGCGTGGAAGGCGGAAAAAAGCATCCGCGCGCCCAGCGGCGTCAGTCCGGTGGGAGAGACGAAGGCCAGCCGCTGGCGCTGCTCGGGAAGAACTTCGCGCTCGGGATCCTGCGCGAACGCGGCCGATTGGGCGAGGAGCGCCAGCGCGGCGAACCACGCGGGGCGCGCGAAGCGCATCGCAGCCTTGGGCATCTCAGCCCCCGAACCACCGGGCCGGCACCGTCACCAGTTGCGGGAACAGCACCATGACGAACATGATGGCGAACTCGGCCGCCATGAACGGCAGCACGCCGCGGGTGACGTCGTCCATCTTCATCTTCCCGACACCTGCAACGACGTTCAGCACCACCCCCACGGGCGGGGTGATGAGCCCGATGGAGTTGTTGATGATGAACATCACGCCGAAGTAGACCGGATCGATGCCCGCGGCAATGACGACCGGCATCAGCACCGGTGTCAGGATCAGGATGGTGGGCGTCATGTCCATGGCCGTGCCCACGGCCATGACCAGCACCATGATCGTGATCATCAGGAGGATCTTGTTCCCCATGAAGGGCTGGAGCAGTCCCACCACCTTGGACGGCAGGTCCGCCACCGTGATCAGCCAGGCGCTGACCATGGCCGCGGCAATCAGGAACATGACCACGGCGCTCGTCTTCGCGGCGCTCACGAACACCTTGTAGAGCTCGCCGAAGCTCAGCTCGCGATAGATGAAGGTGGCGACGAAGAACGCGTAGACGGCCGCGACCACGGCAGCTTCCGTCGGCGTGAAGACACCCATGCGCAGGCCGACCAGGATGATGACGGGCAGCATCAATGCCCAGCCCGCGTCCCGCGCGGCCTTCATGACTTCGCGTGCCGGCTTGCGCGGCGGCGGCTGGATCTTCTCGTGCCGAACGAGCCACGCCCAGGTCACCCACAGTGCGCCGCCGATCAGCAAGCCCGGCACGATGGCGGCCAGGAACAGCTTGGAGATCGACACATTCGCTGCAACGCCGAAGATCACCAGGCCGATGCTGGGCGGAATCACGGGGCCGATGATCCCCGTGGCGGCGATGAGGCCGCCTGCCCGCGCCTTGTCATGGCCCGCCCTGACCATCATCGGCAGCAACAGTGCGGTCAGCGCGGCGGCGTCCGCGACGGCCGAACCCGAGAGCGCCGAGAGCAGGCAGCCGGCCATGATGGTCACGTAGCCCAGGCCTCCTCGCACATGCCCGACCAGTGCCAGCGCAAGGTCGACGATGCGCTTGGACAGGCCGCCGGCATTCATGATCTCGCCGGCAAGCATGAAGAACGGCACCGCCAGCAGCGGAAAACTGTCGGCACCGCCGATCACGTTCTGCGCGAGGATCTGCGCGTCGAACAGATCGAGGTGCCACATCAGCGCCACGCCGCATGCGAGCAGCGAGAACGCGATGGGAATGCCCATCGCCATGGCCAGCAGCAGGGAGCCCACGAAAACGAGTATGGTCATTTGCGCGCTCCTGGAGCCTCATCTTTCGATCCGAGGATCTGCTTGAGCTGGACGGCCTCCTCCGACTCCTGGATCATCACGAGCTCGTCATCGGCGATGCGCCCCGTGAGCAGCCGAAGCAGATCGAGCGCCAGGATGAACCCGGCCAACACCGAGAACACCACGCCGGAGGCATAGACGATGGCCATCGAAGCGCCGGTGACCGGTGCCGTGACGTCCCAGTTGATGCGCGCCTGCGCCACGCTGCCCTGGAACAGGAGCCAGACGATGTAGAGCATGACCACGTGGCCTACCGCCAGGCAGATCTTCTTGCCGAGGGGCGGCAGCTTCTGGACCACCATGTCCACGCCCAGGTGGCCGTGCTCCTTGAGCGCGACCACCGCGCCAAGGAAGGTCATCCAGATGAAGAGCCAGCGCGACACCTCTTCGGACATGGTGATGCCCGAATTGAAACCGTATCGCAGCACGACGTTGCCGAACACCAGCACCACCATGACCGCGAGCGCGGCGGCGATCAGTGCCTCGATGCCGGCACAGCACCGATCGATCCATTGATTCATCTTGTTTTCTCTCTCGCGGTCCGTCCTCGCCGGACGGCACGGTGTTTCAGGAGGCGGCCACCTGCTTTTGCATGTCGACCAGTGCGCGCAACGCCGCCAGGTAGGAATGCGGCCCCAGTCCCTGCACCGTGCCTTTCACCGCCGGCGAGATGATCGAGTGCGCACGCCAGGTCTCGCGTGCGGCGATGTTCGACATGTGCACCTCGATGGTCGGAAATGGCATGGCCTTGATCGCGTCATGCAGCGGCACGCCGTGCTGGGTCAGCCCTGCGGGGTTGACCAGCGCGCCTTGGGCATCGTCGATGTGGGCATGCAGGAAGTCGATGAGATCGCCTTCGTGGTTCGACTGGATCGTCTCCAGTGCCACGCCGAGTTCGCTTGCCAGCGCTTGCAGCTGGGCATTGATTTCCGCGAGCGTGGTCTTGCCGTAGATGTGCGGTTCGCGGCGCCCGAACAGGTTGAGGTTCGGGCCGTGGAGAACGAGGATTTTCATGAGGGAAGCCGAGCGGGCGGTCATTGTTTGCGGATGCGGGCGAGCTCGTCGTTGTAGAGCTTGACGATGGCGGGGTCGTA
Organism: Variovorax sp. MPBD4-3; assembly: GCF_058809745.1. Taxonomy (NCBI): domain Bacteria; kingdom Pseudomonadati; phylum Pseudomonadota; class Betaproteobacteria; order Burkholderiales; family Comamonadaceae; genus Variovorax; species Variovorax sp. MPBD4-3. Next base: position 54,022 of record NZ_JBXASW010000006.1, on the reverse strand, counting down.
CTGCGCCGCGAACTTGTCGATCGCCGGCTTGGCGATCTCGCGCATGCGCACTTGTTCTGCCGCGCTCACTTCGTTGAACTGCGCGCCCTTGGCTTGCAGGTCGCCGATCGCCTTCTGGGCAGCGGCACGGCTGACCTGGCGCTGATAGCCGCGCGCCTCGTTGGCGGCCTCATTCATCATCTTCTGCTCGGCGGCGCTCAGCGAGTCCCAGAACTTCTTGCTGACCAGCACGATGTTGGCCGCATACACGTGGTTCGTGGCGCTCACGAACTTCTGCACCTCGAAGAACTTGTTCGACAGGATCACCGAATACGGGTTCTCCTGGCCGTCGACCGCTTTCGACTCGAGCGCGCCATAGAGCTCGGCGAAGGGCATCGGCACCGGATTGGCCTTGAACGACTTGAACGTCTCCAGGAACACCGGGTTGGGAATGACCCGGATCTTCAGTCCCTCGAGATCCTCCGGCTTGGCGATGGGGCGCTTGCTGTTCGTCACGTTGCGAAAGCCCAGGTCCCAGTAGCCCAGCGCCACGAGGCCCTTCTCCGGCAGCTTGGCGATCAGTGCCTGTCCCAGCGGGCCGTCGAGCAACGCATCGGCCTGCGCGAAGTTGTTCACCGAGAACGGGAAGTCGACCAGGCCGAACTCCTTGACGATCCCCGCCAGCGAGGTGGTGGCCGGTGCCGACATCTGCTGCACGCCGCCCTGCAGGGCGGACTGCTGCTGCATCTCGTTGCCGAGCTGGGAGGCCGGGTACTCCTGCACCTTCATCTTGCCGCCGCTCTTGGCAGCGAGCAGTTCGGCGAAGCGCTTCACGCCGAAGCTCACCGGATGGTCCGCATTGTTGAGATGGCCGAAGCGGATCACCCGCTCCTGCTGGGCCCAGGTCGGGGCGACAAGGCCGATGCACAGGCCGGCGACGGCAAGCGTTCGAAGAAGTTTCACAGGTATCTCCAAAGGGGTGCAGAAAAGTCTGACTGGCCCGATTCTGAGTTTTTCGGAAAAACTTTCCATAATGGAAATCCCTTCCCGTGATCTGATAGAGTGACGATGTCGCAACGCCACGCAACCGGAGACACGAAATGAGCGAAATGCTGGGACGCAGCTTCAAGGTCTTGGAATACCTGGCGGAGCATCCGCACGGCGTTGCACTGTCCACCGTGGCCAGTCAACTGCAGATCCCGTTGAGCGCATCGCACCGATTGCTGACGGAACTGATTCGCTGCGGCTATGTGCGCCAGGACCTGGCCGACGGCCACTACGTGCTGACCATCAAGCTCGTCTCCGTCGGCTTGTCGTTCCTGAGCAATTCGGGCATCGTGGACGTGGCGCAGCCGCTGCTCGACCAGCTTGCCGCGACCTCCGGCGAACTGGTGCGCCTGGCGGTGGTCGACGGTGAAGACCTGACCTTCGTGGCCAAGGCGCAAGGGGCAACGCACGGACTTCGCTACGACCCGGACATGGGGCTGTCGGTCACCCTGTCGTGCAGCGCGGCCGGACATGCATGGCTGTCGACCATGAGCGAGGACGATGCGGTAGCGCTGGTGGCCAAGAAGGGCCTGGGCAAGCCCGAAGACTACGGCCCGAAGGCGCCCACCACGCTCAAGGCGGTGATGACCTACGTGAAGGCGGCCCGCCAGCGCGGCTTCAGCATGATCAACGAGGTCTTCGCACCGGGAATGACCGCCATGGCCGCGCCGGTCTTCGCTTCCGGCGGTTCGGTGATCGGTGTCATCACCATCGCGGGGCCCGCCGTCAGACTGACGCAGCAACGCATGGAGGCACTGGGGCCCGCGCTGCTCACCACGGTCGAGGAAGTGGCGCGTGCCAGCGGTGCTTCGGCGCTGTTCAAGAAAAGAGCATGAATGACACAACGAGGAGACAAACGCCATGAGGAAGAACTTGATTCACAGGCTGCTGGCAGCCGCTGTTGCCGCCACGGCCTTGGTTGCGGCATCGGGTGCGGCTGCGCAGGTCAAGGAGCGCACGCTGAAATTCGCGTTCCAGAACCAGGCGGGTCATCCGCAGGCGCTGGGCGCGCAGAAATTCGCTGACCTCGTGGCCGCCAAGTCCGGCGGCAAGATCGCGGTGAAGCTGTTTGCCGGCGGCGTGCTGGGCGGTGACCTGCAAACCGTGTCGGCCCTGCAGGGCGGAACCATCGAGCTCACGGTGCTGAACGCGGGCATCCTCTCGGCGCAAGTGAAGGAATTCGCGGCTTACGACTTGCCGTTCCTCTTCAACAGCGCCAAGGAGGCCGATGCGGTCACCGATGGCCCCTTCGGCCAGAAGCTCATGGCCAAGCTGGAAGACAAGGGCCTGCACGGCCTGGGCTACTGGGACCTGGGTTTTCGCAATCTCACCAACAGCAAGCGGCCGGTCACGAAGGCGGACGACATTGCGGGGCTGAAGATCCGCGTGATCCAGTCGCCGATCTACATCGACCTGTTCACTGCACTGGGCGCAAACGCCACGCCGCTGCCGTTTCCCGAGCTCTACCCTGCGCTCGACCAGAAGGCCGTCGACGGGCAGGAGAACCCGAACACGACCATCCTGTCGTCAAAGTTTTCCGAGGTGCAGAAGTACATCACCCAGACCCGGCACATCTACAACCCGCAGGCGCTGCTGATCAGCAGGAAGACCTGGGACGGCATGAGCGCGGACGAGAAAAAGATCATTGAGCAGGCGTCGGCCGAAGCCACGCTGTTCCAGCGTGCAGCCTCTCGCGGCGCCGCCGATGGCGCACTCGACGCCCTGAAGAAGGCTGGCATGGTCGTTTCCGAGATTCCGCCGCAAGAAACCGCGAAGCTGCGTGCCAAGGTCCAGCCGGTGATCGACAAATATTCAGCGTCCGTGGGCGAAGCCACCGTCGGGGAGTTGATGGCTGAAGTCGAGAAGGCGCGGAAATAGCGCGAGCTTCAGCTCTCGCCAACGCAGCTTCGCACGCAGCAAGGCCCTCCACGGCCTGGCCCCTACTGGGCCGTCGAAAGCGCCTTCAGCCGCGTCAGCAAGGCGCCGACGATGTCGCCCCAGGGCCGACGCTCGGCCGGTGCGACCCACAGCCCGAATGCGACGCGGAAGACCGCGATGCCCGACTCCGCCAGCAGGCTCGCGTCGGGCTCGGCGAATCCCCTGGCGCGCAAAGCCTCGGCCAGCGCCGCGGACAGCCTTGCGAGCTTGATCAGCTCCCGCTCGCGCAGTTCGCCGTTGGCTGCGATCACCGCAGCGCGCAAGCGGGCGAAGCCGCGGCGGTCCTCGTCGAAGAAATCGGCAGGCGCCTGCAGCGCGAAGGCAATGGCATCCATGGCTGTTGCATCCGCCGGAGCGCTGTGCAGCGCGGCCACCATCGATTCCTGCAAGACCTCCGATCCGCTGAACAGCACCTCGCGCTTGTCGGCGAAATAGCGAAAAAAAGTTCTTGAAGTCAGGCCCGCGCGCTCGGCGATGGCGGCGACGGTGGTCTGCTCATAGCCGATCTCCGCGAACAACTCCATGGCCGCCATGCGCAGGCGCCCTTCCCCATCCGGCTCCCAGCGACCCATCGCTTCCTCACGGTGTTGACACAGAGTGACATCATAGGCCTACAATGATGTCACTCAATGACATCAAAGGAGCGCGCATGCGAATTCTCGTCACCGGAGCCTCGGGCTGGATCGGATCGGCCAGCGTCGTCGAGCTGATCTCCGCAGGACACCAGGTGCTCGGCCTCGCCCGCAACGAAGAGGCTGCGTCCAAGATCCGAAAGCTCGGCGCTGAAGCGGTGAAGGGCTCGCTCGACGATGTGGCCAGCCTGCGCGCCGCCGCCGAACGCGCCGAGGGCGTGGTGCATCTCGGATACAACCACGACTTCTCGCAGATGGCCGATGCGGCGCGCACCGACCGTGCGGCCATCGACGCCTTCGCCGATGTCCTCCACGGCACCGGCGGCCCGCTGCTGATTGCGTCGGGCACCCTCGGCCTCGCGCCCGGACGAGTCGGCACCGAGAGCGACATGCCGAATCCGGCGGTGCACCCGCGCGTGGCCAACGCGGCATACACGCTCGGCCTGGCCGGACGCGGCATTCGCTCGCTCGTGGTGCGATTTGCCCCGACAGTGCACGGCGCCGGAGGCGACCACGGCTTCGTCGCCACGCTCGCGAAGATCGCCCGCGCGAAAGGCGTGTCGGCCTACCTCGGCGAGGGCCGCAACCGCTGGTCCGCCGTCAACCGGCTGGACGCAGCCAGGCTCGTGCGGCTCGCGGTAGACAAGGCGCCGCCCGCGACCGTGCTGCATGCGGTGGCCGAGGAAGCCATCGCCACGCGCGACATTGCCGAGGCCCTCGGCCGATCGATGCAGGTGCCGGTGGAGTCGGTTCCGGTCGATCGCGCGGCTGCGCACTTCGAGTGGATCGGCCTGTTCTTCGGCGCCGACGCGCCTGCATCCAACGCCAGGACGCGCGAGCTCCTGGACTGGGAGCCGAGCCACGCGACGCTGCTGGAAGACATCGCCGCCGGGCACTACCCCGGTCGCTGAAGCGGCCGCCGAGCCGTGGCGCCGTTTTTCGACTTCTTCCTCGCTAGCACGCCCGTAAGAATCAGCCTACGTCAAAAGACGCAATCTGGCGCTTCTTGCAACGCGTTTCCGACGCTTCGCCAAAGGTAGGATCGTCCATAGTGAAACTTCACGCCAGCAGCTCGACTGCATGGCGCATGCGTTCGGGCAGGGGCGCTGCCGTTTCACCGGACGACTCCAAAAACATCCGATGAGGAACTCATGAGAGAAGAATTCGAAGCGCTGCTCGCCACCGTGCGGGAAGAAGAAAAAGACGTCGTCGATGCCTGGCTGACCGAGGCAAGGCTGACGGACACCGGCGCGAGGCGCGCAGCCGAGACCGAGGCCCGCGACATCCTGAGCCAGCTGCGCCAGGCGCTGGAAAACGGCGGCGACCCCTCCCGTCTGGACGGCGCCGCATGGGCGCCGTTGCGCGAGGTGCTGGGCGACCTGTCGAAAACCCGCGCGGCCAAAGGCCAGTCGGCGGCGGACACCAGCATGTTCCTGCTGGCTCTCAAGAAGCCCCTCTTCTCTTCGTTGCAGCGCCGCCTTGGCGCCAACCCCGAAGCCATGGCGGCGTCGCTCTGGTCGCTCTCGACGACCGTCGACAAGCTCGCGCAACACACGGTGGGCATCTACCAGCAGGCGCGGGAAGAAATCATCCGCCGCCAGCAGGAAGAGCTGCTCGAGCTGTCCACACCCGTGGTCAAACTGTGGGACGGCGTGCTCGCCGTGCCGATGATCGGCGTGCTCGACAGCAGTCGCACGCAGATGGTGATGGAAGCCCTGTTGCAGAAGATCGTGGAAACCGGCTCCGAGCTGGCCATCATCGACATCACCGGGGTGCCCACGGTCGACACCCTGGTGGCACAGCACCTGCTCAAGACGGTCACGGCCATTCGCCTGATGGGCGCCGACTGCATCATCAGCGGCATCCGTCCGCAGATCGCGCAGACCATCGTACACCTGGGCATCGACCTGCAGGGGGTGCGCACCAAGGCCACGCTCGCCGATGCGCTCGCGCTCGCGCTTCAGCAGACAGGCTGGCGCGTCTCGCGCGACAAGTGAGCGGCAGGCTTCATGGACCGCATCCCAATTCTTCGCATGGGTGACACGCTGCTGGTCACCATCCAGGTCGACATGCAGGACCAGACAGCGCTGACGCTGCAGGACGATCTGTCCAACCAGATCGCCAAGACCGGCGCATCGGGCGTCATGATCGACATCTCCGCGCTCGAGATCGTCGACTCCTTCGTCGGCCGCATGCTCACCAGCATCTCCGGCATCGCCCGCATCCTCTCGGCCACGACCGTCGTCGTCGGCATGCAGCCGGCGGTGGCGATCACGCTGGTCGAGCTCGGGCTGTCGCTCGACGGTGTGCGGACCGCGCTCAATGTCGAGCGCGGCATGGAGCTCCTGCGGCGTTCCCGTCAGGAGAACGCCTTTGGCCACTGAACAATCCGGCACGTTGCCATTGCTCAGCGAGCAGAACATCGTCGCGAGCCGGCAGTTGGTGCGCACGCTCTGCCAGGAGCTGAAGCTGTCCCTGGTCGACCAGACCAAGATGATCACCGCGGCCAGCGAGCTTTCGCGCAACACGCTCATCCACGGCGGCGGTGGCCGGATGCGATGGGAATTCGTGGAGCGCAACGGTCGCCGAGGCCTGATGCTGCACTTCGAGGACGAGGGTCCGGGCATCGCGGATCTCGCGCTCGCCCTGACCGACGGCTGGACCAGCGGCAGCGGCATGGGCCTGGGCCTGCCCGGGAGCAAGCGGCTCGTGAACGAGTTCGACATCGCATCGGCGTCGGGTCAGGGCACCCGTGTGAGCATCACCAAGTGGAAATAGTCACCGGCTGGACCCACAAGGCCTTCCCCATGAGCGACGCCAGTTGCGTCGGCGAGGCCCGGCGCCACGCCGCGCAGGCGGTCGCGAACATGGGATGGAGCGAGGTCGATGCAGGTCGACTGGCACTGGTGGTGACGGAGTTGGGCACCAACCTGCATCGGCATGCGAGGAACGGTCGGCTGTTGATCGCGGCGCACCGGGAGACGGGTGAAGCCGGCGAAGTCGAGATCATCTCGATCGATGACGGACCCGGCATCGCGGACCTTTCCCTTGCGATGCAGGATGGCCACTCCTCGGGCAGCACGCCGGGTACCGGGCTGGGCGCGGTGCGCCGCCTGGCCAGCGAATTCGACATCCACTCCAGCATGCCGGACGGCACGGTGAGCGTGGCGCGCGTGCGTCCGGCCGCGTCTTCCGCCGAGGGGACATGGCATGTTGCCGCCAGGCAGATCGGCGCCATCTGCCTGCCCGCGCCGCACGAAGCCGTCTGCGGCGACGGCTGGGCGGCCGCGATCCATGGCGAGCGGACCACCGTACTGCTGGCCGACGGGCTGGGGCACGGCCCGGAAGCGGCCAAGGCCTCGCAGGCCGCCACGGCCGCCTTTGCCTCTTGCTGCGAAGGAGATCTGCGCGAGACCGTGCAGAAGGTGCACCGCGAACTTCAGACCACCCGGGGCGCCGCGATCTGCGCCCTGCGCATCGACACGGCCGACGCCACCGTCACCTACACCGGCGCCGGCAATATCGTGGGCCGGGTACTGTCGGGTGTGTTCGACAAGTCGCTCGTCACCCAGCATGGCACCGCGGGCATGCAGATCCGCAAGCCGGAGACCGCCTCGCTGGCGCTGCCCGCGCACGCGCTGGTGATCCTGCACAGCGACGGCATCGAGACGCGCTGGAACGTCGATCGCATCCGGCCGCTGCTGCAAAAGGACCCGGCGCTGGTGGCCGCGGTTCTTTTGCGCGACCATACACGTCACCGCGACGACGCCACCGTCGTGGTGATCCGTCAAAAGGAATAACCGATGAACAGCACCGGCCTGGCCGACTGCGACGACTCGCAAGCAGCGCTGGCAGCCAGCCGACGCGAAGTCGATGAACTGCGCGCGGAACTCGAGGAAACCAACCGCGGCGTGGTGGCGCTGTATGCAGAGCTCGATGCGCAGGCCGAGCAACTCAAGAAGGCCACCGAGCTCAAGAGCCGATTCCTGGCCTACATGAGCCATGAGTTCCGCACCCCGATCAGTGCGATCCGCAGCATCGCTCGCCTGCTCAGCGACCGCCTGGACGGACCGCTGACGCCGGAGCAGGAAAAGCAGGTCGGCTTCATCGACGGCACCGCGACGGAACTGGCCGAGATGGTCGACGACCTGCTGGATTTGGCCAAGATCGAGGCGGGCCGCGTCGACATTTCGCCGGCCTGGTTCGAGATGGTCGACCTGTTCTCCGCGCTGCGCGGCATGTTTCGCCCGGTGCTGCACAACCCCGCCACCGCCCTGATCTTCGAGGAGCCTGAGGGCTTGCCCAAGCTCTACACGGACGACCGCAAGCTGTCGCAGATCCTGCGCAACTTCATCTCGAACGCGCTCAAGTTCACGCCGCAGGGCGAGGTTCGGGTGAACGTCATGCGCGTGGGCGAGGATGCCCTGAAGTTCTCGGTCTCCGACACCGGCATCGGCATTGCGCCTGAACACCACGCCGCGGTGTTCGACGACTTCTCGCAGGTCGATTCCCCCGTGCAGAAGCGCCTGCGCGGCACCGGACTGGGCCTGTCCCTCAGCCGGCAGCTCGCGGTGCTGCTCGGGGGACATGTCGAGGTGGCGAGCGAGTTGGGCAAGGGCTCGGTGTTTTCGGTGACGGTCCCTGTGCAGTGGCCCCGCCAGGCATCCGCGCCACAGGAATAGGCATGCCGAGCGGACCCCTGATCAACACCACGATCGACCGGTCGCGCCATACGGTGCTGGTGGTCGACGACAATCCCACGACGCGCTACGCGACCGCGCGCACGATCCGCGCGGCGGGTTTCCAGACCCGTGAAGCAGGCACTGGCGGCGAGGCGCTGGAACTCGCATCCCGGCAGATTGCGGCCGTGGTGCTCGATGTGCATCTCCCGGATTTCAGCGGCTTCGAGGTATGCCGCGAGCTGCGGGTGCAACCATCGACCGCCACCCTGCCCGTGGTGCACCTGTCGGCCACCTTCGTGCGCAACGAGGACAAGGTGGCAGGCCTCAACGCCGGCGCCGACGCCTATCTGGTGCACCCGGTCGAGCCACCGGTGCTCATCGCCACGCTGCAGGCCCTCATCCGTGCCCGCATGGCAGAGGAGAAGCAGCGCAACAGCGAGGCGCGCTTCCGTGCGATCCATGACCATGCACCTACCGGCATCGCACTGATCGATGCCGAGGGGCGCTTTGCCGACGTGAATCCGGCGCTGGTCGCCATGCTCGGACAGCCGCGCGACGTCCTGGTCGGCCAGCCGGTCAGCGCCTTTGCACCCGGCGAGTGGACCGCATTCGTGAACGCCCACACGCAGGGGGCGCAGCTTCCCTCGGCGCCATGGAAAGGCGAATTCCCGCTGTTGCGGCTCGACGGCTCCTGGATACGGCTCGAATGGACCATGTCCGGCCACATCGAGCCCGGCCTGCGCGTGGGCATCGCGCTCGATGTATCGGAGCGCTTCGAGCTGGAGGCGCGCCGCCGCGAAGTGCTGGAGCGCGAGCAGGCGGCGCGCGTTGCCGCCGAGCGGCTGAGCCGGACCAAGGACGACTTCGTGGCGGTGCTCTCGCACGAATTGCGCAACCCGCTCAACGCGATCAGCGGGTGGGTGCATGTGCTCAAGGTCGGCGGGCGAACCCCCGAGCAGATGGAAAAAGGGCTTGCCGCCATCGATCGCAGCGTCAAGGCGCAGACACGGCTCATCGCCGACATCCTGGACGTCTCACGCATCAGTTCCGGAAAACTGCGGCTTCACCGCGAGTGGGCGGAGCCACGCGCCCTGGTGAGCGCGGCGATCGAGGCGCTTGCCGCCCCGGTGGCGGCCAAGCGGCTGGACATCGTGTTCGACCGGCAGGAGGCCGATGCGCCCGCCTGGCTCGACGCCACGCGGTTCCAGCAGATCGTCTGGAACCTGCTTTCGAATGCCATCAAGTTCTCCGGCGAGGGCGGGCGCATCCTGATCGAGCTGCAACGGCAGGGCCACATGTTGCATCTGTCGGTGCGGGACTTCGGCCGCGGCATCCGCGCGGACTTCCTGGAGCACCTGTTCGACCGCTTTTCCCAGAGCGACTCCCCCGACAACCGATTTCATGGCGGGCTCGGGCTGGGGCTGTCCATCGTGAAGAACCTCGCCGAGCTGCATGGCGGCGGCGTGTCAGCCCACAGCGAGGGAGAAGGCCACGGCGCAACGCTGCGCGTGACGCTCGGCGTCGTTCCTTCGGACGAAGCGTCGATCCTGCTTCTGGACACGCCGGATTCGCAGGCGGGCAGGCCGGCCCCTGCCATGAGCGGCGCGCTTCATGGCCTCGATGTGCTGGTGGTCGAGGACAACGCGGATGCGAGCGAGATCATCACGGTGGTGCTGGCCGACGCCGGCGCCAGTGTCCGGCTGGGCGTCGATGTCGAAAGCGCGCTGCAGCTGTTCGACCAGAAATGGCCGGATGTGCTGATCAGCGACATCGGCCTGCCGGGCCGCGACGGCTACGACCTGATCCGCGAAGTGCGCGAGCGCGAGCGCCTGCTCGGCAAGCCCAGGCTGTTCTCGGTCGCCCACACGGCTTTCACCCGTCCGCAAGACCTGGCGAAGACCACGGAGACAGGCTTCGATGCACACCTCGGGAAGCCGTTGCAGCCGCATGCGCTGGTCGCGCTGGTGGCCAGCCGCACCACGGCGGGCTGACGCTACTGCGTGAAATTGTCTTTGAGCAGATCGATGACGTCTGACGAGCGTCCGCTCAGGACGGCCTTGGCCGAATACAGCATGGTGCCTGCGACCTGGGCGAATTCCACCTTCGGCGGCATCACCAGTTCGGTCCGGTTGACGCTCACGTCCAGCAAAGCGGGGCCGGGATGCGCGAGGAACGCGCGCACCGCATCGGGCAGATCCTCCGCGCGCTCGACCTTCTGCCCGTAGAAGCCGATCACCTCTGCCAGCCGGGCGAAGTCGGGGTTGAGCAGGTCGGTGTAGTTGTCGAGCAGGCCTTCGACTTTCTGCTCCAGCTCGACGAAGTTGAGGCTCGCGTTGTTGTAGACCACCACCTTGATCGGCAGCTTCTCCTGCACGGCGGTCATCAGATCGCCGAGCAGCATCGCGATGCCGCCGTCGCCCGAAAGTGAAATGACCTGGCGCCCGGGATAGGCCTTCTGCGCGCCAAGAGCCTGAGGCATGGCATTGGCCATGGTGCCGTGCAGCAGGCTCACCAGGGTGCGCCGGCGTCCGTTCATCGTCAGGTGGCGCAGCGACCACACCATCGGGCTGCCGCCGTCCGCCGTGAAGATCGCATCGTCGGCGGCCATCTCGTCGATGACGCGCGTCAGGTGCTGCGGATGAATCAGGCCTTCCTTGCCCGGACGCTCGTCGCGGCGCAGCGTTTGCACCGCCTCTTTCCTGTGGCGCAGGCAATCATCGAGAAAGCTTCGGTCGCTGCGCTCCTCCAGCAGCGGAATGAGCGCCTCGATGGTGGCGGCCACGTCGCCGACCAGCCCCAGCGCCACGGGATGGCGCCGCCCGAGGTGGCTGCCGTCGATATCGATCTGCGCGATGGTGGCCTTGGCCGGGTAGAACTGGCTCCACGCGAAGTCGGCGCCGAGCAGCAGCAAGGTGTCGCACTCCTGCAAGGCGCGGTAGCCCGACTCGACACCGAAGATGCCGGTCATGCCCATGTTGAAGGGGTTGTCGTACTCCACGAAATCCTTGGCGCGGGAGGTGTGCGCGATCGGTGCCTTCAGGCATTGCCCCAGTGCGAGCAGCATCTCGTGCGCGCCTTCGCAGCCGTGGCCGGCGTAGATCGCGATCTTGCGTCCCTTGCCGAGCAGCGCGGCCAGCTGCGACAGTTCCGCATCGTTCGGCCGCAGCACCGGCCTGGCGCGATGCACCGCGTACGTCAGGCCTTCCTTCACCTCGGTCTGCGCGATGTCGCTCGGCAGGATGATCACCGCCACGCCCTTGCGCGAGAGGGCCGCCTGTGCCGCGAGCGCAGTGAGCCGCTGCGCCTGTTCGGCCGAGTACACCTGTTCGCAGAACACGGTACAGCTCGCGTAGAGCGACTTGAAGTCGACCTCCTGGGGGAATTCCATGCCCAGCTCGGTCGTGACGACCTGGCTGGCGATCAACACCACAGGCGCGCGATTGCGGTTTGCCTCGAACACGCCGTTGATGAAATGCAGGCCGCCCGGGCCGCAGGAGCCGGCACAGGCCGTGAGTTCGCCTGTCAGATAGGACTCGGCGCCGGCGGCGAATGCGGCCGCCTCTTCATGCCGCACGTGGACCCATTCGATGTCACTGCGGTGGATGGCATCGGTGACATGGTTCAGCGTGTCGCCGACGATGCCGTAGCAGCGCTTGACGCCCGCATGCTGAAGGGTTTCGACGACGAGTTCGGCGACTTTGCGTTGAGCCATGGAGAGGGTCCTGGGGGGCGTTGTCTCAGGCATATGCCTGATCCCAGGAGGCTATGGCCACGGCGCGAAGACATCGTCGGCAGGCGTCTGCAGCGCCGGTAGGATGGCGCCGCACCGGCCTGCTAAGGCCGATGCTGCGCCACATCGGTTCACTTCGCCTCGATGGCGACTCCTCTCTTGCGCGCCTGGAAGACGAAAGAGACAACCTGCCAGGCCACGAAGACCGCGATCAGGCTCAGCAGCGTGCCGCTGATGGGGCGGGTCACGAAGGCGCCGAAGCTGCCGCGGCTCAGCAGCATCGCGCGGCGGAAGTTTTCCTCCAGCATCGGGCCGAGGATGAAGCCGAGCATCAGCGGCGCCGCATCGAGCTCCAGGCGCATGAACATGTAGCCCATGAAGCCGAAGGCGGCCGTGATGAAGACGTCTTCCAGGTTGTTGTTCACGCTGTAGGTGCCGATGCAGCAGAAGAACAGGATCGACGGAAACAGCACGGCGTACGGGATCTTGAACACCGACAGCCAGTACCGCACCAGCGGCACGTTCAGCACGAGCAGGAAGACATTGCCGATCCACATGCTGGCGACCAGGCCCCAGAACAGGTCGGGATGGCTGCCGATCATGTTCGGCCCCGGCTGGATGCCCTTGATGATGAAGGCGGCCAGCATCAGCGCCATCACGGCGTTCTCCGGAATGCCGATGCTCATCAGCGGAATGAAGCTCGTGCGTGCGGCGGCTTCGTCGGCAGCGGCCTGTCCGGCCACGCCTTCGATGCAGCCGGAGCCGATCTCGTGCTTGTACTTGCTGACCTTCTTGTCGATCGCGTAGGCCGCGAACTGCGCGATGGTGGGGCCGCCGCCGGGCAGGATGCCCAGGAAGGAGCCGATCACGCTGCCGCGCAGCGCGCTGGGGATGATCCGCATGAACTCGGCCCGGGTCGGGATGAGATTGATCTTGCCGTTGAAAGGCGAGCGCTCTTCACGCGAATCGAGATTCTTCGTGATCTCGGCGATGCCGAAACAGCCCAGCGCAATGCTCACGATGCCGACGCCGTCCACCAGGAAAGGCAGGTCCATGGTGAAGCGCTGTGCGCCGCTGTTGACGTCGGTGCCGATCGTTCCCAGCAGCACGCCGATCATGCACATGGCCAGGCCGTTGAGCAGGCTGCCCGTGGTGACGAAGCTCACGCACACGAAACCCACCAGCATCATCGCGACGTAGTCGGCGGGGCCGAACAGGAAGGCGACCTCGCCGAGCACCGGAGCCAGGAAGGTCAGCACCAGGATGGCGACCGTGCCGCCGATGAAACTGGAGAAGCCCGCGGTGAATAGCGCCAGCCCCGTCTGCCCCTTGAGCGTCATCGCGTAGCCGTCGATACAGGCCACGATGCTGCTGGCATGCGGGATCTTCATCGTGATGGCACTCACGCTGTCGCCGTACTGCGCGCCGTAGTAGATGCCCGCGAGCATGATGAGCGCGCCGGTCGTGGGAATGGAGTACGTCAGCGGCAGCAGCAGGCTGATGGTCGCCAGCGGCCCGAGGCCGGGCAGCAGGCCCACCAGCGTACCCACGGTGCAGCCGATGGCGCAGAACATCAGGTTCTGCCACGTCAGGGCATGCGAAAAGCCGAATGCGAGATTGTTCAGGACTTCCATGATCGTCGCCTCAGAAGAGTGGCAGGTTCAGGCCGAGGAGCTTCTGCAGCGCCAGCGCCATCACGATCAGGCCGGCCGAGACCTTGACGTTGCGCACCCACGAGTACGAGCTGCCGGCAAACGCCGAGCAGAACACCATGAAGACGATGCCCGCGATCATGTTCAGGAAGGTGGAGATCAGCGCGAACCCGCAGAGGCTTCCGAGGATGAGCGAGATGTTCTTGAAGTTGAAGTCGAGCTTCACCGGCGCGACGAAGAACGACCGGATCACGGTCGACACGCCGATCACCAGCAGCATCGCGCTGACCATGGCCGGGAACAATCCCGGTCCTGCGCGACTCAAGTCTCCAATGGGGTAGCGAAGCGCCGTGAGGCCGAAGGCCAGCGCAATTGCCATGAGGAAGAGTCCTCTGACAAGGTTCCTGTTTTTCATAGTTCCCGATTTACTGGGTTGTCCAAAGTCACCGGCGCGGACAACTCCGCCCCGGCCCCGTCTCCATCCGGGTGGAACCCGGACGAACGGATGCTCTCGGGCGTACCTGAGCGTTGTCTGACGCCGCCGTAAGGGGAACTACGTATCTCTCGGTGAGCGCAAGCCCGCGCGGGCTTGCGCCGCTGCTCTTCTATACGGTCACGCTCCTCGCGGCGTCCAGCGTGCGCTTGGCACGCATCGCCTTGCGCACCGTGGACCAGGCTGCCCAGGCCAGCATCGCGGCGGTGCATGCCAGCAGCGAGGCACTGATGGGGCGTTCGACGAAGACCATGGCGTCACCGCGCGACAGCAGCATGGCGCGGCGCAGATGTTCCTCCAGCATCGGCCCCAGGATATAGCCCAGCAACAGCGGCGCCGGCTCGAAGCGCAGCACCATCAATGCGTAGCCCATGATGCCGAGGGCGGCCACCGCATAGATGTCGAAGGCGTTGTTGTTGACGCTGTATACCCCGAGCGCCACGAACACCAGAATGGCCGGATACATCCACGCGAAGGGAATGCGAAGCAGCGCGACCCACAAGCCGATGGTCGGCAGGTTCAGCACCACCAGCATGATGTTGCCGATGGCAAAGCTCACCACCAGGCCCCAGAAGAGGTCGGGCTGCTCGGTGATCAGCATGGGCCCGGGCTGGATGCCGTGGATGATCAGCGCACCCAGCATCACGGCCATGACCGCGTCGCCGGGAATGCCCAGCGACAGCGAAGGCACGAAGGCCGTCTGCGCCGAGGCGTTGTTGGCAGATTCGGGGGCGGTGATGCCTTCGATGGCACCGTGGCCGAACCGGCTCGGGTCCTTGGCCACTTTCTTCTCGATCGCATACGACATGAACGCCGCGATCGACGGCCCCACGCCGGGCAGTGCCCCCAGCGCCGAGCCCAACGCCGAGCCGCGCACCATCGGCTTGATCGTGGCCCTGAACTCGCCCGACGTGGGCACCATCGACCTGAGCGTGACCTTCTCGGGCTTCTGGTTGGTGTCGGCCGAGTTGATGCAGCGCACCACCTCCGCGACGCCGAACAGACCCATGGCCAGCGCGATCAGGTTGATGCCGTCCATCAGTTCGGGCACGTCGAAGCTGAAGCGCGCGACACCCGAATTGACATCGGTCCCGACCATGCCCAGCAGCAGGCCGAACACCACCATGCACAGGCCCTTGGCGGGCGATCCGGAAGTCATGGAGGAGGCTGCGACCAGGCCCAGCACCATCATCGAGAAGAACTCGGCCGGCCCGAACTTCAGTCCGATGCCGGCGATGACCGGCGAGAAGAGCACGAGCAGGATCAGGCCCGACATCGCGCCGACCAGCGACGCGATGGTGGTCACGAACAGCGCGACACCCGCCTTGCCTTTCCTGGCCATCGGATAGCCGTCAAGGCAGGTGACCGCCGATGACGGCGTGCCCGGCAGGTTCAACAGAATGGAGGCGGTCGAGCCGCCGTACTGCGCGCCGTAGTAGACGCCGGCGAGCATGATGATCGCCGCGGTCGGCGGCATGTGATAAGTCAGCGGCAGCAGCAGCGAGATCGCGGCCAGCGCGCCGATGCCGGGCAGCACGCCGACCACGGTTCCGAGCAGGACCCCGAAGAAGCAGTAGGCGAGCGTGATGGGTTCGGCGGCGACTTGCAGGCCGAGCCAGAGATTGCTGAGAAGGTCCATGGAATGTCGAGAGTCAGTTGCCCCAGGGCCAGATGGGCAGGGTCATTTGCAGGGCCAGGGGAAAGATCAGCGTGGTGAGCACGGCCACCACGGCGCAGACGACCAGCCGGGTGCGCAGGCCCATGGCCGAAGGCATCAGGGCCAGCAGCGCGGCCAGCGCGGAGGCGAGCACCACGCCGACGCGCGGCAGGGTCCAGGCGAACACCAGGAGACTGGCGATGGTCCAGGCCAGGTTGCTCCACTGCACGGCGACGGCCGCACCGCGGCGCCACCAGGCGGGCAAGGCCACCAGCAGCCCCAGCACCGCCAGTGTCCAGCCGAGCACCACGGGGAAATAGCCCGGCCCCATGCGCGACGCGCTGCCGAAGTTGTAGGTGCTGCCGTAAAGGGCGAAGAAAAGGCCGGCGGCGACCATCGCCAGCCCCCCGATCAGGTCGTGAATGTCTCTCGTGATTTTCATGAAGCAGGCAATGGGTCCTCGGACCCTTGGATGGAACAGGTCGACGCGCGCAAGCGTCGGCGAAGCCCGCGCCGCGACGAGGCCGCGGCATCGGGCTGGTGGCAGCTTAGGTCGGGCTCCACGCCGGGGCGGCGGCGATTTGTATTGCAATGTGTTGGGCCGCATCCCCGACACATCGCATTGCAAGACACTGCGCGCCCGTTGCCTTGCGGGCTGTTCCGGACGTGCCGGCCGCTGCGGCTACCCCGCGGTCCTGGGCAGGGTCAGCAGCGCTTCGAGGCCGCCTTCGCCGCGGTTGCGCAGCGTGATCGAGCCGTCATGCGCCAACGCAATCGAGCGTGCGATCGACAGGCCGAGCCCGGTTCCGCCCGAGGCCAGGTTGCGGGATTCCTCCAGCCGCAAAAAGGGCTCGAAGACCTGCTCCAGCGAAGCCTCGGGAATGCCCGGACCGGCGTCCTCGATGCGGATGCGCAGTGCCTGCGCCGAATCATCGATGCGGACATGCGCCGCGCCGCCATAGCGGATCGCGTTCTCGATCAGGTTCTGCACGCAGCGCCGAAGGCTGCTGGCGTAGGCCGGCAGCGGCTCGCGCGCGTGGCCGTGCAGCGTGACGGTCCCGCCGGTCTCCTCGAAATCCGCACGCAGGCCCGCCAGCAGGCTGTTCACGTCCACCGATCGGCGGGGCTCGTTGTGGTCCGCGCCGCGGATGTAGTCCAGCGTCGACGAGATCAGCGATTCCATGTCGCCCAGGTCCTTGCGGAACTTGTCCTGCATCTCTCCGGGCGGCAGGAACTCAGCGCGCAGCCGCAGGCGAGTGATGGGCGAGCGAAGATCGTGGGACACCGCCGCCAGGAAGCGCGTGCGTTCGCCGATGTCCTGGATCAGCCGCCGCTGCATGAGGTTGAACGTGCGGGCCGCCTGGTGCACTTCGCGCGGTCCGCCTTCGGACAGCGGCGGGCTGTGCAGGTCGCGGCCCAGCGCATCCGCCGCTTCGGCCAGCCGGCGCAACGGCCTGAGCGCCAGGCGCACCGCGACCAGCGCGATCGCGACGAACACCATGATGCGCAGCACATAGATGCGCAGCACGTAGTCGGCCACGATGCTGAAGGGCTTGGCCTCGATGCCACCCTGCGCCTCGGACGCCACGACCTCGATCCACTGCGCGGCCTGGCCCGGCAACTGCAAAGCGATGCGGAAGTGACCGACCGGTTCGCGCGCGTTCAGCAAGGTCCAGGCGTTCGCCGACCGCCCGGTGTCGTCGGCCAGTTCGGCCGACAGCAGCGTGGCGTCGACTCCGCTGCCGAGCCGGTCGCTCAGCGACTGGCTCAGGATGTCCTGCACGGCTTCCAGCGTGTTGTCGGGACGCGGCGACTGCGGCATCGGCCCGTCCCGCAATGCGAGCCTGAAGCTTTCCGAGCCCAGTTGCGTCAGGGCCTGTGGCACCGCCTCCACCGGCATCGACCGCAGGACGCGCAGGGTGTCTGCCAGCTGGATCGACACCAGGCGAATCGGCATCTCCATCGCATGGCGGTAGCGCATGTCGAACCAGACCGAACTGGTCAATGCCTGCGCGGCCAGCATGCCCATCACGAGGATCAGCGCGAGCCTGCCTCCCAGCGATCGCGGCCACGGCAGCCAGCGCCGCCAACGCCCCTGCCCGGCCGCGTCGACGCTGCGCGCCTCAGCGCTCTTCGAGCGCATCGACCGACATCACATAGCCCGCATGCCGCACCGTACGGATCATTCGCGGCATGCGCGCATCGTCCTGGAGGGTCACGCGCAGGCGGCTGATGCACACATCGATGGCCCGGTCGAACGGCGCGCGCTCCTTGCCGAAGGCATGCTCGATGAGGAAGTCGCGGCTCAGCGTGCGGTGCGCGTTCTGCAGCAGCAGGCGCAGCACCCGGTAGTCCGAGCCACCCAGCGACAGGACCACCTGGCTGGGCGACAGCAGTTGATGCGTGCGGGTGTCGAGCTGCCACCCATCGAAGCGCACCGTCCGGGCGCTTTCGGCCTCGCACGGGGGCGGAAAGCTGCGAAGGCGTCGCAGCACGACCTTGATGCGTGCCAACAGCTCGCGCGGGTCGAAGGGCTTGGGCAAGTAGTCGTCCGCGCCCATCTCCAGGCCGATGATGCGATCGAGCAGTGCGCCGCGTGCCGTCAGAAGAATGACAGGAGGCCCGCCTTTGGCATGCAGGTCGCGGCACAGAGACAGTCCGTCCTCGCCGGGCATCATCACGTCGAGCACCACGAGCGAAATCGACTGCTGGCCGAGCTGCCGATGCATCTCCAGCCCGCTCGATGCGGCAGCTACCTTGTAGCCCGCGTTGCTCAGATAGTCCGACAGCAGTTGCCGGATGTCGACATCGTCGTCGACGACAAGAATTCGTTCAATCGCTTGCATGGACAGGGGGGACGGGCGTTGAAGCAATGGCCCTGACGACGCCGAGACCGGGTCGATGGATCGAGTGCGCTGGAAAGCGCGACCATTTTCAACCGCGCCGCGCGGGCGGCGGCCTACGCCCCTATGTCTTTGAGGGCGACCGGCTTGCGTGGCTGCCGCGTCTGTGTGATTGCAGATTGGCCAGGTGCACCTGCATGCCCGTGCTTTCCTGCTGTTCATGCAGCCACTGCACCAGACGCTCGGCACGCGTGACACCGATGCCTCGCACCGGATACCACCAGGTCGTTCCGGTGTCGTTGATCCGTTGCACCAATTGCCCGAGCGTGCCGAAGCCGGCCTGCTCAAGCCGTTCGGACAACAGCGGATCGAACCACGCGGCCACGCTGTCGTGTGCCTGAGGTACGTTGTCGAGCGATTGAAGCGTGTCCATGCGATGTCCCTGCGCGATGTGTGACAGCCCCCGGAGCGCGGGTGTGATGGTTGGTGACCTGCGCGACCAGGGGATCGCATGCTTCTTTGCATGGCCCGTGCCAGACGCCGAAACGTTGATTCGCAAGGACATTTCTTGCGAGCCGCTGGGCGTGTGTCGTTGATTCAGGCAAATAGCGTGATCAATATTTGGACACATGCTTGTCGAGCGAGCAGGGTTTACCAGCGTGCGCTTTGCGGGCGGCGGTTGACCGGGACGGCCGTCGTGTCAAATACCCGGACATCGTCCAATTCGCCAACATCAAGGAACGAGCTTGCCAGTGTCCACATTCGAACTTCTTCCACCTGATATTTCCGCCTGGCGCGCCGGCAACACCGGCACCGAAGGCGTCTGGCATTTCGACTCCGGCCAGGCCGGGCACCGCGTGATGATCAGCGCGCTGGTGCACGGCAACGAGGTATGCGGCGCCTGGGCGCTCAAGGGGCTGCTGGACGCTGCCGTGCGTCCGCAGCGCGGCAGCCTGACGCTGGCTTTTTGCAACCTGGAGGCCTTCGACGCTTTCGATCCGGCCGATACCGACGCCTCGCGTTTCGTGGACGAGGACCTCAACCGCCAGTGGTCCGTCGACCGCCTGGAGGCGGGCGGCACGCGCGAGCGCCGCCGCGCCGCGGCTTTGCAGCCGCACGTGGCGCAGGCCGACTGGCTGCTCGACCTGCATTCGATGCACGAGCCGTCCGCACCGCTCACGCTCACCGGCATGCAGCCGCGCAACCTCGCGCTGGCGCGGCAGTTGCGCAGCCCCGAGCACATCGTGATCGACGCGGGCCACAAGGACGGCGTGCGCATGCGCGATTTCGGCCGCTTCGGCGCGCCCGACGCCGACCCGCGCAAAGATGCAATGGCGCTGCTGGTCGAGTGCGGTTTCCATGGGGACCCGGCCAGCCGCACCGTGGCGCAGGACCAATGCGCCCGCTTCCTGCGCGCTGCGGGCACGCTCGACGATGCGGCCATCGCGCGGGCCCTGCCCGGCTGGCTGCAGGCCGATGCGCCGCGCCAGTGGGCGCTGGACGTCACCGGGCCGGTGGTCGCGCGCGGCGAGGACTTCCACTTCGCCCGCCCGTTCACCGGCCTGGAGGTGATCGCCCAGGCGGGCACCGTGATCGGCTGGAACGAGGGCGAGCCCGTGACCACGCCGTATGACGACTGCGTGCTCGTCATGCCGTCGACCCGCCAGGCCCGGCCCGGCGTGACGGTGGTCCGGTACGCGCGCCGCAGGCCGCTTTGAGCCGGGTTGAGATCGGGCGCCATGCCCCGATCTGTTAAGCCAGGACCTGCCGCATTTGCGCGCCGGGCGCCTGCCGTAGCCTTTCTTCCCGTGCCCCTGCATTCATTCCATCCCGCCGTTGCCCGGTGGTTCCTGAGAACCTTTCCCGGGCCTACGCCCGCCCAGGCCGAGGCCTGGCCGGCGATCAGCGCCGGGCGTGACACGCTGGTGGCAGCACCCACCGGCTCCGGCAAGACGCTGACCGCTTTTCTCGCCGCGCTGGAC
This sequence comes from Variovorax sp. MPBD4-3, assembly GCF_058809745.1. NCBI lineage: Bacteria > Pseudomonadati > Pseudomonadota > Betaproteobacteria > Burkholderiales > Comamonadaceae > Variovorax > Variovorax sp. MPBD4-3. The sequence continues at coordinate 33,387 of NZ_JBXASW010000006.1, read as the reverse complement.
GATCTCGTGCGCCGGGGCCTCGAACCCGGCGGCCTGCCCGACGAGACGGCGGTCGTCTACGTGTCGCCGCTGAAGGCGCTGTCGAACGACATCCGCCTGAACCTGGAAGCGCCGCTCGCGGGCATCCGCGCCGAACTGGCGGCGCTCGGGCTGGCCGATGTCGACATCCGCACCGCCGTGCGTACCGGCGACACGCCGCAGCGCGAACGCCAGCAGAACCTGCGCCGGCCGCCGCACGTGCTGGTGACCACGCCGGAATCGCTCTACGTGCTGCTGGGTTCGGCGTCCGGACGGCGGATGCTCGCGACGGTGCGCAGTGTGATCGTCGACGAGATCCATGCCGTCGCCGCAAGCAAGCGTGGCAGTCACCTGGCGCTGTCGCTGGAGCGATTGCAGGCGCTGTGCGCGGCACATTCGGGCGCGCGACCGGTGCGCATCGGCCTGTCGGCCACGCAAAAGCCCATCGACGAGGTGGCGCGCTTCCTGGTGGGCGCGGGCGCACTGTGCGCGGACGGCACGGCCGACTGCGCGGTCGTCGACATCGGCTATGCCAGGCAGCGCGATCTGGCGCTCGAACTGCCGCCGACGCCGCTGGAAGCCGTCATGTCCGGCGACCAGTGGACGCAGGTGTACGCGCGCGTGGCCGAGCTGGTGTGGCTGCACAAGACCACGCTAGTGTTCGTCAACACGCGCCGCATGGCCGAGCGGGCAGCGCGGCACCTGGGCGACATTCTCGGCAAGGAAGCGGTGGCCGCGCACCACGGCAGCCTGTCGAAGGAAACGCGGCTCGACGCCGAGCAGCGCCTCAAGCGCGGCGCGCTGAAGGTGCTGGTGGCCACGGCCTCGCTGGAGCTGGGCCTGGACATCGGCGACGTCGACCTGGTCTGCCAGATCGGCTCGCCGCGTGCCATTGCCACCTTCCTGCAGCGCGCGGGGCGCTCGGGCCATGCGGTGGGCGGGGTGCCGAAGGCGCGGCTCTTCCCGCAGTCGCGCGACGAACTGGTCGAATGCGCCGCCCTGCTCGACTGCATACGCCGTGGCGAGCTCGACGCCTTGCGCATACTGCCTGCGCCGCTGGACGTGCTGGCCCAGCAGATCGTCGCCGAGACCGCTTGCCGCGAGTGGGACGAGGACGCGCTCTTCGCGCTGGTGCGCCGCGCCTGGCCTTACGCGCGGCTCACGCGCGAGAGCTACATGCAGGTGGTGTGCATGGTGAGCGAAGGCTTCACCACGCGCCAGGGCCAGCGTGCCGGCCATGTGCACCGTGACGCGGTGAACCACCTGCTTCGCGAACGCAAGGGTGCGCGCATGACCGCGCTGACTTCCGGCGGCACGATTCCGGAGACCGGCGACTACACGGTGGTGCTGGAGCCGCAGGCCGACAAGATCGGCACGGTCAACGAGGACTTCGCGATCGAGAGCCTGGCGGGCGACGTGTTCCAGCTCGGCAACACCAGCTACCGCATCCTGAAGATCGAGCCAGGGCGCGTGCGGGTGGAGGACGCGCACGGGGTTGCGCCCAACATTCCGTTCTGGCTCGGCGAGGCACCGGGGCGCAGCGACGAGCTGTCGTCCGGTGTGTCGCGCCTGCGCGAGGAGATGGCGCAGGAACTGGAAGCCGGCGGCCGCGACACCGCCATGCGACTGCTGACGCAGACCCTCGGCCTCGACGCAGAAGCGGCGCGCCAGATCGTCGAACACCTGGCGCATGCACACGCGGTGCTCGGCGCGCTGCCGACGCAACGCACGCTGGTCATGGAACGTTTCTTCGACGCCTCGGGCGGCATGCAGCTGGTGATTCATTCGCCCTTCGGCAGCCGGCTCAACCGTGCGTGGGGTCTGGCGTTGCGCAAGCGCTTTTGCCGCACCTTCAACTTCGAGCTGCAGGCCGCGGCCACGGAAGACGCCATCGTGCTGTCGCTGTCCGCCAGCCACAGCTTTCCGCTCGACGAGGTCGCGCGCTATCTGCATTCGGCCTCGGCGCTGCACGTGCTGGTACAGGCATTGCTCGACGCGCCGCTGTTCAACGTGCGCTGGCGCTGGAACGCGACCACGGCGCTGGCACTGCCGCGCTTCAGCGGCGGGCGCAAGGTGGCGCCGCAGCTGCAGCGCATGCGCTCCGAAGACCTCCTGGCGGCCGTGTTCCCGGACCAGGTCGCATGCGCGGAGAACATCGTCGGCGAGCGCGAAGTGCCCGCGCATCCGCTGGTCGCGCAGACCCTCGACGACTGCCTGCACGACGCGATGGATGCCGACGGCTGGCTTGCGTTGCTGCGCCGGATGGAGTCGGGCGAGGTGAAGGTGATTGCGCGCGACCTGCCGGCACCCTCGCCGCTTGCGATGGAAGCGTTGAACGCGCGTCCCTATGCCTTCCTCGACGACGCCCCGCTGGAGGAGCGCCGTACGCAAGCCGTGCAGAACCGCCGATACAGCGACCCCGAAAGCGCCGACGATGTCGGCCAGCTCGACGCCGATGCCATCGCCAGCGTGCGCGAGGAAGCATGGCCGCAACCGCGCAACGCCGACGAGATGCATGAGGCGCTGGGCATGCTCGGCGCGGTGGGCGACAACGAAGTGGCCCGACAGGCGGACTGGAAGCCCTGGCTCGCGACGCTCGCCAAGGCAGGCCGCGCCACGCGCCTGCTGTGCGAAGGCAAGGGGCGTGCCGCGCGCGGGCTGTGGGTGACGGCCGAACGGCTGCGGCTGCTGCAGGCCGTGGCGCCGGATGCACCGCTGCAACCCGCCATCACCCCGCCCGCCGATGGCGAACAACCCCCGGACCGCGATGCCGCCTTGCGCGAGCTGCTGCGTTCACGCCTCGGCGGCCTTGGGCCGGTGACGGTAGAACAGTTGGCCCGACCGTTGTTCCTGCAGCCTGCCGATATCGAAGGTGCGCTGCTAGCGCTGCAAGCCGAGGGCAGCGTGTTGCAGGGTCGCTTCACACCGGGCACGACGGCCCTCGAGTGGTGCGAGCGGCATCTTCTGGCGCGCATCCACCGCTACACGCTCAAACGCCTGCGCCGCGAAATCGAACCGGTGGAGCCGCGCGACTTCGTGCGCTTTCTCTTCGAGTGGCAGCACATCGGCGCGTCCGCGCGGGTGCGCGGTCCGGAGGCGCTCTCGGGCATCCTGTCGCAGCTCGAAGGCTACGAGGCGCCTGCGCCGCTGTGGGAGGCCGAACTGCTTCCCGCGCGCGTGGCCGATTACGCCGGCGCATGGCTCGACGACCTGTGCACCGCCGGCCGGGTGTTGTGGACACGGCTGCGGCCCAACGCCACGGAGAGCCGCAAGGGCGCGGGCAGTCTGTCGCTGCGCGCCACGCCGGTCGTGCTGCTGCCGCGTCGCAGCGCCGCGTTGTGGACCACGCTGGCACCCGCGCCGGCCGATGACGAACACCTGGGCTCGCGGGCCGCGCGTGTGGCGGCGCACCTTGCGCAGCACGGTGCCTGCTTCTTCGACGAGATCGCGGCCGGTACCCGGCTGCTGCCCGTCGAGATCGAGGAGGCGCTGGCCGAACTGGTCGCCAAGGGCCGTGTGCGCTGCGACAGCTACGCCGGCCTGCGCGCCTTGCTGGTGCCGGCGTCGAAGCGTGCCTCGGCCGACACACGGCGGCGCCGTCGCGCGCCGCTTTTCGGCATCGAGGATGCGGGCCGATGGACGCTGGTGCGCCCGCCGGCCGCTGAAGCCTTGCCGACCGGTTCCGCGGAGGCCATCGAGCAGGTCGTGCGCGTGCTGCTGCGCCGCTATGGCGTGATCTGCTGGCGCCTGCTGGAGCGCGAGGCTGCATGGCTTGCGCCGTGGCGCGACCTGGTGCGCGTGTGCCGGCGGCTGGAAGCGCGCGGCGAGATCCGCGGCGGGCGCTTCATCGCCGGTGTATCGGGCGAGCAATTCGCGTTGCCTGAAGCCATCGCGTCGATGCGGCAGGTGCGCCGCCAGCCGGACACTGGCGAGCTGGTCGCGCTGGCGGCCAGCGACCCGGCCAACCTGCTGGGCACGCTGGTGCCCGGGCCGAAGGTTCCCCGCGTGGCGGGATCGCGCGTGGTGTACCTCGACGGCGTGCCGGTCGCCACCAGCGTGGCCGGGGAAGTCACGATGCTGGTGGCGCTCGATGCCGCGCAGAAGCAGTCCGCCCTGCGCGCGTTGTCGCTGGACGCGCCGTTGCGGTTCTCGGAGCTGGCTGCGCTGCAGCCTGGATGATCCGCAGGCTCAGTTGACCTCGGTGCCGTGGCCGCCGCCACGGGTCATGACCTCGACGGAGCGCACGCCAGGCTGCTGCTGCAGGCGCTGCACGAAGCGGTCGATGTCGGCCGATGACACGCGCACCAGCTGAACCGTGATGTCGTCCATCTGACCGCCCGGCTGCACCGCCACCAGGAAGCGCCGCAGCCGCGCAGGCTGGATGCCCAGGCCGCGTTCCAGCGTCTCGGGGCTTACCGCGCCGTGGTCCGCGACCACGCCCAGGCGGCAGCTCTGGCTGCGGGCACGATAGGCCTCTTCGAGCGGTTTGATCCCCGCCAGGATGACGAGGATGATCACCGTCGAGGCAGCGGCCGGAAAGTAGAGCCCGCCGCCCACCGCGAGTCCGATCGCTGCCACCGTCCAGATGCTGGCTGCCGTGGTGAGCCCACGCACGATCTCTCCACGCGCCAGGATCGCGCCCGCGCCCAGGAAGCCGATGCCCGACACCACCTGGGCGGCAGCGCGCGAAGGGTCGAGCACCACATGCTCGCCGCGCAGGCTGTCCGCAAAGCCGTATGCCGATACCAGCATGAACAGACAGGCGCCGACACTCACGAGCATGTGCGTACGGATGCCCGCGGCCCAAAGCAATCGCTCGCGCTCCAGGCCGACGAGGCTGCCTAGGGCAGCAGCGACGAGAAGACGCACCAGCGTTTCACCATGGGGGATAAGGACAGAGGTCTGCATAACGCAACCATGCGGGCGTCCATGCACCTGGTGCATCGGAATGGCGCTTCATCGGCCGTCAGAGTGCGCCGCGAAAGCTGCGGTCCGTCAACGCCGGGACACCCCCGCGTCCATCAGCAGCGTCTTGGGCTCCAGATAGGCGTTCACTCCCCATCGCCCCATCTCGCGCCCGAGCCCCGAGTGCTTGAAGCCGCCGAACGGCGCGCGCGGCTCATGGGACAGCGTGTTGACGAGGACCCGGCCCGCATCGATCTGCCGCGCCACCCGTTCGCAGCGCGCGGAGTCCTTGCCGAGCACGAGGGCGCTCAGTCCGTAGCGCGTGTCGTTGGCGATGGCAATGGCGTCGGCCTCGTCTTCATAGGGGATCACGGTCAGCACGGGGCCGAAGATTTCCTCGCGCGCAATGCGCATCTGGTTGGTTGCGCCGGTGAAGATCGTCGGCTTCACGAACCAGCCCCTGTGCAGTCCCTCGGGCCGCCCTTCACCGCCGACGAGCAGCTTCGCGCCTTCGGCTTGGCCAAGGCGGATGTAGCTCTGCACGCGCTCCCATTGCTTTGCGCTCACCATGGGGCCGATGTCGGTGTCGGCTTTGCTCGGGTCGCCCGACTTGATGTGCGACACCGCTTCCCTTGCGATCTGCTCGAACTCGGCCAGCCGCGCCCGCGGCACGAGAATGCGCGTCCCCGCGATGCAGGCTTGTCCGCTGTTGGCGAAGCCTGCCTGGAGCACGAGAGGCATGACGCCCGCGAAGTCGGCGTCCTCCAGCACCACCGTGGGCGACTTGCCGCCCAACTCCAGCGTCACGCGCTTCATCGTGGCCGCACCGGCGGTCACCAAATGCTCGCCGACGGCGGACGATCCGGTGAACGATATCTTGGCAATGTCGGGATGGCGTGCGATTTCCTCGCCGACGACATCGCCCCGGCCATTGACGATGTTGAACACGCCGGCGGGCAGGCCGGCGTCATGCAGCGCCTCGGCAATGACCTGCGTTTGCAGCGCGCTCATCTCGCTGGGCTTGATGACGACGGTGCAGCCTGCCGCAAGCGCCGTGGCGAGCTTGTTGCAGATGAAGCCCGCATTGCTGTTCCAGGGGGTGATCAGGCCAGCGACGCCCACGGGCGTCTGGATCACCCGCGCGGTTCCCGCCTGCTCCTCGAACGCGAAGGATTCCAGCACTTCGACGGCCTGCTCGATGACGGCGGCTGGATAGGTCGCCATCCAGCGCCCGCGCACCGAAGGCGCGCCGTATTCCTCCAGGATGGCTTCCATCAACCGGTCTTCGCGTGCGACGACGGCCCGTTGCATGCGCTTGAGCGCCGCCACGCGTTCCTCGCGCGTGGTGCGCGACCAGGCGGGGAACGCGGCCTTGGCAGCCGCGATTGCGCGCCTTGCATCGTGCGCATCGCCAAGCAGCACCCGTCCGATGACTTCCTCGGTGCTCGGATTGTGAAGATCGAACCATTCCTGGCCGTGCGGTGCGACGAATTCGCCGTCGATGTAGATGCGTTCAATGCGGTGCATGGTGACTCCTTGGAAATGACTCGCGGCCTTCGGCGCCAGGGAAGGAACGGGGGCGCGAATCCGCGGTGACATGGAAGTCTAGGAATGGTTTATTGTTCTGATAAGCCGCTTTTTCGTGGATGGCACATCCGGATAATCAGGACAATTCATGCATCGCACAGGAATGACCGAGCTCGAAGTGGTGCTGGCCGTGGCACGCCGCAACAGCTTTCGCGCCGCGGCGCTGGAACTCGGCATGTCGACCACCGCAGTGAGCAGCGCCGTGGCTGGGCTGGAAGCGCGGCTGAAGGTGCGCCTGTTCAACCGTTCTACGCGCAGCGTGGCACTTACCGATGCCGGCCAGCGCTATGTGGAGCGCATCGCGCCGGCGCTTGCCGAGATCCGCAGCGCGGGTGAAGAGGCCGGCACCGGCTCGGGCGTTCCCAGCGGCACGCTGCGGATCAATGCGCCGCAAGGGGCGGCTTTTCTGCTGCTGGAGCCTCTCTTCAGCACGTACGCGCAACGCTATCCGCAGGTGCGGATCGACATCTTGAGCGAGTCGCGCATGGTCGACATCGTGGCCGGTGGCTTCGATGCGGGCATCCGCCTGGCCGAGTCCGTGCCGCAGGACATGATCGCGGTCGCGCTCTCGCGCGACATACGCATGCTCGTGGTGGCAACGCCGGCGTACCTGGCGCGCCACGGAACACCCAGGCATCCGCGCGACCTGCTCAAGCACCAGAGCATCGGCATGCGCATGTCGCACGGCGGCATCTATCACTGGGAGCTGGAGCGAAACGGCCAGAAGCTGCAGATGGACCCGCCCGTGCGCCTGGCGCTCAACGAGATGCCAGCCATCAAGCAGGCGGTGCTGCTCGGCCTGGGCATCGGCTTCATCTCCGAATGGTTCATCGAGGAAGAAATCGCGTCCGGCGCGCTGAAGCCTCTGCTGGTTCCGTGGTGCCCGCCGTTCGGTGGCCTGAGGCTCTACTACCCAGGCCGTCGCTTCGTGCCCGCGCGGCTGCGGGCGCTCATCGACCTGATCCATGAGCTGCGCCTGGCCGCGAACTGAAGGTCGCCACTGCCAGCAAGCCGCCGGACGCAAGGCACTATATTCCCCTGGTGCCCACCACCACTGCCCCCACCCCGTTCGACTACGCCCGCTTCGTCGAGGACCTGAAACAGCGCATCGATGGCGCGCGGCTGTCGGCCGCGCGGGCCGTCAACCGCGAACTGGTGGCGCTGTACTGGGACATTGGGCAGGCCATTCATGAGCAGCAGGCGCGCCGCGGATGGGGCGACGCGGTGGTCGACCGGCTGGCGCGCGATCTCAAGACCTTCTTTCCCGGGACGGCCGGTTTTTCGGCGGCGAGCCTCTGGCGCATGCGGCAGTTCCACGCGCTCTACACCGCGCCGGAATTTCTCGCACAGCTTGTGCGAGAAAACGAGCGCGATGCCAAGCGCCCGCGGGCGTCCAAGGCGCTTGCGGTGACCGGCGATCGGCAACTCGCACAGGCTGTGCGAGACATGGTGGAGGCCGTGCCCTGGGGCCATCATGTCAACCTGCTGTCCAAGCTCGACGACGCCGGCCAGCGGCTTTTCTACCTCAAGGCCACCGCGCGCTTCGGCTGGAGCCGCAACGTGCTGCTCAACCAGATCAAGGCGCAGGCCTACGAACGGTCGCTGGCCGAGGGCAAGGCGCACAACTTCGCACTGGCGCTGCCAGAGCACCTCGCCGAGCAGGCCGAGGAAGCCCTCAAGAGCAGCTACAACCTGGAATTTCTCGGCATCCGGCGAGAGATCAGGGAGCGCGAGCTGGAAGATCACCTGATCGACAGGCTGCGCGACTTCATCCTCGAGCTGGGCTACGGCTTCTGCTTCGTCGGGCGCCAGTACCGCCTCACGCTCGGGCGCAAGGAGTACTTCATCGACCTGCTCTTCTACCATCGCTTTCTCAAGGCGCTGGTGGCCATCGAACTGAAGATCGGTGCCTTCGAGCCGGAATTCGCCGGCAAGATGGACTTCTATCTCAACCTCCTCAACGAGAAGGAGCGTGCGCCGGACGATGCACCGTCCATCGGGATCATCCTGTGCGCCGAGAAGGACAACCTCGAGGTGGAGTTCGCGCTCAAGAGCAAGTCGAACCCGATCGGCGTGGCCGAGTACCACCTCCAGGGCCGGCTGCCGGCGGAGATGAAGGGCAAGCTGCCCTCCCCGCGCCAACTGCAGGAGGTGGTGCGGGCCAGCTATCCCGGGCTGGCTTCGCGGGATCGGAGTTCCAGATAGTTCGGCCGACGCAGGCACGCGGGCGCAGCAGGCGGGTGTACGCCCCGAGCCTTTCCGGCACCTGAGCGGCCGCGGAGGCCGATCAGCGCGCCTGGTCGGCCACCGGCCGCACGGCGTAGGTGGATTCGGCGTCCTCGTTGAGGCCGATCCACGCATTGCCGAAGTTCACGGCGTAGAAGTGCTGCTCGGCTTCGCTGCCGGAGCCCGACCAGAACTTGACGGCTGGCGTGTCGGGAAAGCGCGCCGTGTCGATCGTGGGGATGCGGGTCTCGCCTGCGCACCATCGGGGCAAGGTCACGGGGGCCTGCTCAGGGCCCAGTGCAAGCGTGAAGCTCTCTTCCACCAGTCCATGGTCGCATCGCCGCAGGGCTGCCAGTTCCGTGATGGTCGGCAGCCGCCACTGGTCGATGCCTTCGTGGCCCTGGGCATTGAGCGCCTGAACGCGCGCCTGGGCATCCATCAGGCCCAGTGCCTCGGCGTTGCCCACGCAGCGTTCTTCCTTCCAGGTCTGGCCCACCGCGCATCGCAGCCATCGCAACCCGGTGGTGGGATCGGTCACGACGGCCGCTGTCGTTGGACCGGGAGAAGATGAAACGGGCTGCTCGTTGCAGCCGACCAGCAGACACAGCGCCGTCAAGGCAACCACGGCCCCCCTCGGCGACCAAGCCTTCGCATTGCGCACTCAAATCCTCCATCGGCGGTAGCCGTCATTCGTTTGTCATGGATACGAAACGTTAAAAACATAACATAAGTACACATATATCAGCAGGCGACGTTTCCATGCCCGAAACCTCCGAGTACTTGAGCGATTTCCGGCCGCGTTTTCGCCAGCCCAGTGCGGCGGATCTCTGCACGGAAGTGCCGTGCATGACGACCGAGGAAACGAACGAGAAAGTGCTGGAAGTCTTCAACCGGCACCGCGACCTCGTCAGCCTGCCGGTGGTGGAGGGAAACCAGCCGATCGGCCTGATCAACCGGAACATCTTTCTCTCGCAGATGAGCAAGCCGTTTCGCGTGGAACTGTACGGCCGCAAGAGTTGCATCGCCTTCATGGACAAGGACCCGCTGATCGTCGATGCGGCGCTGGACCTGGAAGCGCTGACCCTCAAGACTGTGGCGCACGGCGAGAAGGCCCTGTCCGACGGCTTCATCATCACGCGCGAAGGCGAATTCGCCGGTGTGGGCAATGGCCTGCAGCTCATGCGCCTGGTGGCGGACCTGCAGGTGTCGCGCAACCGCCAGATCATGCACAGCATCGAATACGCCAGCGTGATCCAGCGCTCCACCTTGCGCAGCTCGCTCGATGCCTTGGCACGCGCGTGCCCGCAGGCGCACCTGGTGTGGGAGCCGCGCGACGTGGTCGGCGGCGATTTCTACCAGTTCAGCACCGCGCCGGACGGCTGGTTCGCCACCGTGGCCGACTGCACGGGGCACGGCGTTCCCGGCGCCTTCATGACGCTGATCGCCTCCACCAACCTGAACCGCGCCATCGAGCAGCACGGCCCGCGCGACCCCGCTCGGCTGCTGGGCAACGTGAATCGCAGTATCAAACATATGCTGGGCCAGATGGACGGGCAGGACGCGACGCCCGGCTCGGACGACGGCATGGACGCCGCATGTTTCTGGTTCGAACCCGCGCAAGGCCGCCTGGTGTTTGCCGGCGCACGGCTGTCGCTGTTCCTGCTGCGTCCCGATGCCGATGCCGTGGAGCTGGTCGAAGGACGGCGCAAGGGCGTGGGCTACATGGACACCGAGTTCGACTTCAGCTGGAGCAACCAGGAACTGCTGTTGCCCCCGGGCAGCCTCGTCTTCGTCAGCACCGACGGGCTGATCGACCAGGTCGGTGGCCCCCGCGCCATCGCGCTGGGCAAACGGCGTGTGCGCGAACTGCTGTTCGAGCAGCGCGGGCGCACGGCCGCGCAAGTCAACCAGGCCGTGCTGGACGCCCTGCAGGCCTGGCAGGGCGAGCACCATCGCCGCGACGACCTGACATTTTTCTGCTTCCGCACCTGACACGGAATCACCCATGCCCTTCCCTCAGATCGCCGACAAGTACGGCTCCTTCTTCAACGTGGCGCGCCAACACCAGGTCATCTTCTATTACGTCGGCTACTTCTCCCAGCACATCGTGGCCGCCATGTCCGACGCCGTGAAGCTGCAGCTCGAGGTGGCCGGCGTCGCCGGCCCGACCCGGCGGAGGCTGTTCTCGTCGTTCGTGGAGATGGCGCAGAACATCATTCACTATTCTGCCGACACGCTCACCGCCGCGAGCACGCACAGCGGCGAGCTGCGCCACGGCTCGGTCTGCATCCGCCGCGAAAGCGATGGCGGCTTCCTGCTGCTGTGCGCCAATCCCGTGGAGCCCGAGATCGCCGATGCGCTGCGCGCGAAACTGGAAACCCTGCGCAGCATGACGCTGGAAGAGATCAAGCAGGCCTACCGCCAGACGCTGCGCGAGGAAACGCCCGAAGGCAGCAAAGGCGCGGGCATGGGGCTTCTCACGGTCGCTCGCGACGCCCGCGAACCACTGGAGTTCGATTTCGACGCCGCGGACAGCGACGGCGGCGCCCCGGTGTTCTACCTGAAGGCGGCGATCTGACACGCCCAAGCCCGGCAACGAATCGAGATTACAGATGGAAAACCTCTACATCGCCCCGACGCCCAGTTCACCCCAGGTGGACTTCAAGTTCGACACTCGGACACTCAGCCTGCGGGGCGAGTCCTACCCCGAGAACGCGGCCGCCTTCTACGGCGAGGTGATCTCGCGGCTCAAGGACTACCTGGCCCAGCAGAACGGCACCCAGATCGAGGTCAATATCGCGTTGGCCTACTTCAACAGCTCCAGCACCAAGATGCTGTTCAACCTGATCGCGGCGCTCAACGACGCCGTGGAGGCCGGCAACCGGGTGACACTGAACTGGTACCACGACGAGGACGACGACACCATCCTCGAATTCGGCCAGGAGCTCAGCGAAGACTTCCCCGCGATCGATTTCGCGAGCCATCCCGTGAAGTCGAGCTGAATGGACACCGCCGCACCACCGGACCTGTTCGACGCCGAGAGCCGGGCGCTGCAGGCCGCGCGCGCAGCCTACGACACTTGTGCCGCGACGCAGCCCGCACCCTGCCACCGGGCGTTGGGCGAACTGCTTACCGCCTACGAGCGGCTCCTGCGCGAAACGCGCCGGCTGGTGCGGCGCAGCGATCGCGCCGAGCTCGAGATGAATCAGCTGAACCTGCGCCTGCAGGATCTGGCCGCCGAACTCGAATACCGCGCCACGCACGACCCCCTGACCGGCGTGCTCAACCGGGCGGCCGTCATCGAGCTCGTGAACAGCCATTTCGCGGACGGCGACATCGCGCTGATCGTGCTGGACATCGACCACTTCAAGCGCATCAACGACAGCTTCGGCCATCCTGCGGGAGACCGGGTCATCCAGGCCGTGGTGACCTGTCTGCAGGCGCAGGTGCCCGCGACTGCGCACATCGGCCGTGTCGGCGGCGAGGAGTTCACCGTAGTGCTGCCAGGGCAGCGCGGCGATACCTGCGGGCAGGTCGCGCAGACGCTGCGAAGCGCCATCGAGGCGTACGCCTTCGACTTGCCCGACGGCAGCGGCGTCACGGCCAGCTTCGGCGTTTGCTGGCTTCCGCGCGGCAGCAACTTCGACATCGCCTACGGGCTGGCCGACGAAGCCTTGTACGTTGCCAAGCGCGGCGGCCGCAACCAGGTCGCGCTCGCATCCGGCCACGTGCATGTGCAGCCCGCATGAGGCGCGCGGCTGAGCCGGGGCGGCCGACCCAAGCGAGGCGCCGGACGCCCGACTGGCGCGTGCTCGTGGTGGACCAGGACGCCGATGTGCATGCCGCAGCGCGCGCCGCGCTGCAGGGCCTCACGCTGTTCGAGCGGCCATTGGTGTTCGTGCATGCGTACTCCGGCGAGGAGGCACGCGCGCTGGTGCTGCGCGAGCACGACCTGGCCGTTGTGATCCTGGACGTGGTGACCGAAAGCACGAAAGCCGGCCTGGACCTGGTCGACTTCATCCGCCACACGGCAGGCCTGCGCAACACACGCATCGTGCTGCGCACAGGTGGCCCCGGCCATGTGCCGGCGCTGGACACGCTGCTGCGCTACGACATCAACGACTACCGGACCAAGGCCGAACTCACCCAGGACCGCCTGCTGGCCATGGTCGTCACGGCCGTGCGTTCCTACAAGCAGCTGTGCGCCATCGAGGCCAACAGCCGCAGCCTCGAACTCATCGTGCGCTCCAGCGCCTCCTTGCTGGAGGAGACAGACCTGCGCGCGTTTGCCCGCAGCATCATCACGCAGCTCGCCGCGTTGCTGGGCGCGGCCGGCGACGGCCTGGTCTGTGCACCCGGCATGCAGCAGGGCAGTCCGTACCGCGTGATGGCGGCGGCTGGCCGGTTCTCAGGCCTCGTCGATCTGCCGCTGGATGCGGTGCCGCAGCTGCCCGAGTTGTCCGGCCTGCACCTGCTGCGCCGCGCGCTGGCGCTCGGCTGCAATGTCTACGGCGACGAAGGCGGGGTGGCCCTGCACATCGGACGCAAGGACGAGCAGGACATGGCCGTCTTCATCGACACGACCGGGGTGCGCGGCACCATCGACCGGCAACTGCTGGACGTCTTCTGCGTCAACCTCAGCACGCTGCTGCACAGCCGGGGACTGCTGGAGCGGCTGCATGAATATGCCTACTACGATCCGCTGGTGCGCCTGCCCAACCGCACCCACTTCGTCGAGGAGGTCGACGCCTGTGCACGGCAAGGCAGGCGGGACCACATCCTGGCGCTGGTCGACATCGACGATTTCAGCGCCACCAACGATGTCATGGGCCACCGATTCGGCGACCGCCTGCTGGTGACCGTGGCCCGGCGCCTGGCCGACGCATTGCCGGCCGGCATCATGCTGGCCCGCCTGGGCGCCGACACGTTCGGCGTGCTCGGCCCGGTGGGCCAGGTGTCGCCGCCGCAACTGCTGGAGTGCGTGCGCCAGCCGCTCGCGGTCGACGGCGTGCCGCACAAGGTCTCGCTGACCTGCGGCTACGTATTGCTTCCGGAAGATGCGCAGGCCGGCGTCGACCTGGTCAAGGACGCCACCATCGCGCTGAAGCGGGCCAAACGTGACCACCGCGGCCAGCACCTGCAGTACTCCGGCCACATGGGCACCGAGGCGCGCGCCCGCGCCTTGTTGCTGTCCAACCTGCGTGCCGCGATCGACAACCGGCAGCTGTTCCTGGTCTATCAGCCGCAGATCGACCTGGGCACCTGCGCGCTGGTGGGCCTGGAGGCGCTGCTGCGCTGGCGTGCCGAGGACGGCAATCTGGTGCCGCCGGACCGGTTCATTCCGGTGGCCGAGCACTCGGGGCTGATCGTGGCGCTCGGGCAATGGGTGTTGTCCACGGCCTGCATGACCATGCGCGAGCTGCTGGACACGGGGCGCGCGCCGCTGCGCATGGCCGTCAACGTCTCGACCGTTCAGTTGCAGGACCCCGGCTTCTTCGAGAGCGTGTGCGCGGCGCTGGCGCACAGCCGGCTCCAGGGCCATCACCTGGAGCTGGAGATCACCGAATCCGTGGCTGCGCTGCCCACGCAACTGCTCGAATCCACCCTCACCGCCTTGCGCGCCCAAGGCATCTCCATCGCCATCGACGACTTCGGCACCGGCTATTCGTCGCTGAGTTACCTGGAGCGGCTGCCGCTGGACCGCATCAAGATCGACGGCACTTTCGTACGCCAGCTCAGCGAGACACAGGGGGCGCGCATCGCGGAGATGGTCGTGCAACTGGGCCGCAAGCTCGGCCTGCACGTGCTGGCCGAAGGCATCGAGGACGCCGCGGCCTGGCAGGCGCTGCTGGCCATGGACTGCAACGAAGGCCAGGGCTACTGCATCGCAGCGCCCATGGACAAGGAGGCTTTGTCCTGCTGGCTGCAGGAGCGGGCAGAGAAAACCCCCTGCCCGGCAGCTTGCTGATGGTCGGCAAGGCGCCTTCCTGTTCAGAGGTCTTCGCTTCCCAGCAACATCTCGTTGATGCCCTTGCCGACCTCCACCACGGGGAAAACGTTCTCCGTCGGATCGATGCGGAAATCGAGAAGCACGGTACGGTCGCGCATGGCCCGGGCTTCTCGCAGCGCAGCTTCGATATCGGCCGGGCGTTCGATCAGCATGCCGACATGGCCGTAGGCTTGCGCGAGCTTCACGAAGTCGGGCAAGGCGTCGAGATAGCTTTGGCTGTATCGGCCCTCATGGCTGATCTGCTGCTGTTGCCGGACCATCCCGAGATAGCGGTTGTTCAGAAGAACGATCTTGATCGGCGTGTCGTACTGCAGGCAGGTCGACAGCTCCTTGGTGCTCATCTGCACCGATCCGTCGCCGACGATGCAATAGACCTCGCTGTCGGGCCTGCCCATCTTCACCCCCATCGCGAAGGGGATGCTCACGCCCATGGTGCCAAGCCCACCTGAATTGATCCAGCGCCGCGGCTTCTCGAAGCGGAAGTACTGCGCGGCCCACATCTGGTGCTGCCCGACATCCGATGCGATGTAGACATCTTCATTGCGGGTGATGTCGCACAACGTCTCGATGACGCGCTGCGGCTTGATGACGTATGTGTTGCCGCGATCGTAGTCAAGGCAATGCCGGGCGCGCCACGTCCCGATCGCCGACCACCATTGCGCCATGTCCTGCGGCGCGGGCCGAACGTCCGAAGCATCGAGCAGCGACAGCATTTCCACGAGAACAGTCTTGACGTCCCCGACGATGGGAACGTCCACCTTCACGCGCTTGGCAATGCTCGAGGGATCGATATCGATGTGAATGATCTTGCGCTTGCCTTGCGCAAAGTGCTTCACATTGCCGATGACCCGGTCGTCGAAGCGAGCCCCGATGGCCAGCAGCACGTCGCAGTCCTGCATGGCGTTGTTGGCCTCCCAGGTGCCGTGCATCCCCAGCATCCCGAGAAACTTGGGATCCGACGCCGGGTAGGCGCCCAATCCCATGAGCGTGCTGGTGACCGGGAAACCCAGCCGGTCGACCAGCGTGCGCAGTTCGTCGCAAGCACCGCTGAGGATCACGCCCCCACCTGTGTAGATACAGGGACGACTGGCGGTCAGAAGCAGTTGCAGCGCCTTTCGGATCTGTCCGCCGTGTCCCTGCAGCGTGGGTTTGTACGTCCGCATTTCCAGCGTTTGCGGGTAGCCCGCATAGATGATCCTGCTTGCCGACACGTCCTTCGGAAAGTCCACCACCACGGGGCCTGGACGCCCGCTGCGCGCGATGTGGAAAGCCTTCTTCATGGTCTGCACGATGTCGCGCGGATCCTTGATCAGAAAGTTGTGCTTCACGATCGGACGCGTGATGCCGACCGTGTCGCACTCCTGGAACGCGTCCTGCCCAATGTCGCGGGTCGGCACCTGGCCGCTGATGACGACCATCGGGATCGAGTCCATGTAGGCCGTCGCAATGCCGGTCACGGCATTGGTCAGGCCCGGGCCGGATGTGACGAGCGCCACGCCGACATGGCCCGTGGCACGCGCATAGCCGTCGGCCGCATGTACGGCCGATTGCTCATGCCGGACCAGGACATGCTGGATCTGCTGCTGCCTGTGCAGGGCGTCATACACATGAAGAACGGCACCGCCGGGGTAGCCCCACAGGCAGGCGACACCTTCTGCCTGAAGGCATCGGACGAGGATTTCAGAGCCTGAGAGCTCTTCGCTGGATGCGTCGGGTGAAACCGGGGCGGCGGAGGTTTCGCGCGGCAATGCCGCGGCTGCCGGGATGTGCCCGGCGGGGGAGTTTTTCATGGTCTACCTTTGTGAATTTCTCTGACGAAATACCTCGGGTGCCCCTTCTCCCGACCCTTGTGAGGTGGTGTTGGGACCTTGGACCCAGCGGCCATTGACGCAATGCTTGCTGCGCCGGACCGGGATCTGTTTGCCGTTGAAGTGCAGCGGCGATTATCTCCGCATCGGTCGTTCGTGCAGTTCGCGTTGGGCAATGGGATCGCGGATCTTCGAGCTGCCCCTGTTCGATCTCCTCGATGGCATCGGAAAGACGCCGGCCCCGCGTTTCAACGAACGCAGTCCGCCCGCGCGCAGGCGAGCTGCACCGTGAAGGGCCCGCCTGCCGGCATGCCATGCGCCTGCGCCGCGCGCAGCAGGCCCTCGTGCAATGCCTCGTCGACCACCTCGACGCTCGCGTTGCAGCCCCCGCAGCGCAGGCGCACCGTGCTTTCTGGCGTTTGCGTGCGCCGCAGCCGGTGCACCGCGCGCGCGCCGCCCAGGCCGCGCTCCCATTCGCGCTGCACGAGCCTGGCTTTTTCCAGCTCTTTGATCACGCGGTAGACGCTCGCCAGGCCGGTGGCCGTGCCGCGCTTGAGCATGCGGCGAAACACTTCCTCGCCGCCGAGCCATTGGGAATCGCTTTCCGCCAGCGTCTGCAGCACGCACAGACGGATGACGGTGGGCCGAATACCCAGGCTGCGCAGTTGCTCTGAAAAGCCGCTGCTCGCCGGCACCTGCGCCCCGTGCGTGCCTGACACTGCCGTCGACTTGCGCACCTTCCGCTGCCGCCCGTGTTGCCGTGCGTTCAGGCCGCGAGGCCTGGCGCCGGCGCCTTGGTGTCCTGCGCGATGCGCCCGGCCTTCATGTGGACGATGCGGTCGGCCACGTGGAAGTAGCGGTCGTCGTGCGAGATGACCACCAGCGAATGCCCTTTGGCGCGCAGCTCAGGCAACAGCTCGGTGTAGAAAAGGTGGCGGAAGGTCGGGTCCTGGTCGGCGGCCCATTCGTCGAACACCAGCACGGGGCGGCCTTCCAAATAGGCGTGCACCAGCGCGAGCCGCTTGCGCTGGCCCGTGGACAGATCGGTGGTGCTGAACGCGCCGTCCTTCACAGACACCTTGTGCGCGATCTCCAGCCGCTGCAAGTAGGGCAGCGCGGTCTCGGGCAGCGCCTGGTGGCCGCCCTCCTCGCCTGCCACGAGGTCCTCGAACAGATAGAAGTCGGAGAACACGGTGGTGAACAGCTGGCGGTAGTCGTCGCGCGTCTCGGGTGTGATGGGCTTTCCGTCGAGCACGACCTCGCCCTGCTGCGGCACGTAGAGCCCGAGCAGCAGCTTGATGAGCGTGGTCTTGCCCGAGCCGTTGTCGCCCACGACGAAGACGATCTCGCTGCGCCCGATCTGCAGGTCGACCGGCCCCAGCGAGAAGGCCTCGCTGCCCTCTGGCGTGTCGAACGCGTAGCGCACGCCGCGCAGCTCGATGGCGTTGCGCAGCGGTGGCGAAGTCGGCGGGGAGCCGAGGTGCAGGTGCGGCTCCGGCGTGGCGAAGCGGGCCGACAGGTCGGCGATGCGCTCGAACGCCACCCTGGCGCGGCCCAGGTGTGGCAGGGCACCGACGATCTGGTCGATCGGCCCCTTGATGAACAGCAGCACGAGCACGAAGCCGCTGAGCACCACCGGGTCGGTCGTGCGCCAGGCGGCCCAGCCGAGGATCAGCGCGATCAGCAGAAAAAAAAGTGCCGAGCCGAAGGACGTGGCCAGCACGAAGATGTTGATCGCGCGGCGGTTGATGTCGCGGATGTTGTCGACTGTGCGGGCGATCTGCCCCTCGTACACCCTGGCGCGGCGGGCACGGTGCATGCGCAGTTCCTTGGCGCCTTCGCTGATGCCGCGGTAGGCCTTGTGCAGCAGCTCTTCCTGTTCGCGCGACTGGAAGAAGCCCGCGATGCCACGACCGTGGGCCCAGGTCTGGACTGCCACGCCGATCAGCATCGCCACCACCAGCAGGCCGAACAGCGGCAGCGACAGCCACGCGAGGTAGCCCAGGCAGCCCAGCGCGATGGCCAGCGAAATCATGGTGGCGGCCAGCATGAAGGCCACGTCGCTGATCATGTCCACGTCCTGCGTGAGCACGGGCATCAGCCGGTGCATGCGGTAGCGCTCCAGCGCATCGATGGGCGCCGCGAGAATTTTCTGCGCCAGGTCCTTGCGCACCTGCGCGACCAGCCGCTGGCCCACGACGTTGTTCGAGATGTCGGACACCGCGCGGCCGACGAGCGCCAGGGCGCACAGCGCGACAAAGGTCAGCAGCAGGCCGCCGGCCATGCCGCCGGGTCGGCTCAGCACCTCGTTGATGGTTGCCAGCAGCGCCACGGTGGCCACGCCCGCTCCGATGCCGGTGACGGACGAGAGCGCGATCCAGGGAGTGAAGGGTTGCAGCAGCCGAAGAAGGTCGGACGCCTTGGCGCTGGCGGGTTGGGTTTGCATGACGGGTAAGACGGTCCGGCGGCCGGAATGTTTAGCGCTCGCCGGTGCCGCTATTGCAGCGTCGATTCGTGCCTGGACTCTTCGCCGGACGCGGAGCCGACCATTGCCGCACCGGCCATCGCCCAGAGCGTCAGCGCCTCGTCGAAAGCACGCACATGCTTCGCATCGCGCCCCAGCCACAGGACCAGCTTTTGCGCGCGGTCGAGCGACGGCGCGTCGTGCAGCGCGCGAAAAAGCCGCCAGGCCTCGCTGAAAGCCGGATCGGAAGGAGCCTGGTGTCGGGAGTTCATCGCATTCGGGAGGCCGGACTGCTGTGGATGCGTGGATAGACGCGACCCGCCGCCGTATGTTTAGCGCGTGTCATCCGCGCGTCGCAATTTCGTGGACCAGTGCGCCGCACTAAACCCGGGGGCGCCCGATCCGTCTCCATCAACGATGAGCTTCATTTGCGCGGCTGCGCCTTTTCGATGATTCCCCTGCTGGTGCCGATCTTCCAGGGCGAATGGGCGGCCTACGGCGAGGCGCTGGCATGTGCGCCGCAGCCACCGGCCGGCGCGCTGCGGGTAGCCGACCTCGTCGCCGATCCCGCGCTGCTCGCCGGGCTGCTGCAGGCGCACGCGCGCCACCTGCGGGTGCGCAAGCCCGACCTGCGCCCGGTGGCCTCGGCCTGGAGCATGCATTACCTGAATGCCCTGCTGCCACCGGTGACGGCGGCGGCCAGCCTGCTGCAGCACGTCTTTCCGATGGCGCCGGCGCAGGTCTGGCTTTCATTGGCCGAAGGGGCCGTGCCGCAACGTTTTCACATTCCGCACGAAGGGCAGCCGTTTCCGGGCGCCGACACGGCGGCGCGCTACGCGGGACTGCTCGGTGAGCACCTGGCCCCGCTCTTCGAGCAACTGACACGTCTCACGCGCATTGCGCCGAAGATTCTGTGGGGCAACGCGGCGCGCTACCTGGAGCCCGTGCTCGAACAAGGACTGGCATTGAGCGGGCATGCGCCATCCATCGCGAAAGACCTCCAGTACCTGCTGCATCAGCCGCGCTGGGACGGCGAGGAGAATCCGATGTTCGCGGTGCAACGCAAGGTCGTGCGGATGCACTCGGGCATGCCCGAGCATCTCTCGCTGCACCGGCAGTGCTGTCTCTACTACCTGCTGCCCGAAGAAGGCTATTGCGGCGCATGTCCGCTGGCGCCGGAATTCCGCAAGACGGCTGCTTAAACAAACGCACTGGCCGCGCGTCATTTGCGGTTAAGCATCCATTTATCGGTGCCACTGCGATTCCCCATGCCACTGCATCCCGATCTCGAAGCTTTCCTCGAACTGGCCACTCTCGCCGAAGAAGACGGGCGCCCGCCCATGTGCGAGATGTCGCCCGCGCAGGCCCGCGAGAGCTACGACCAGTCGACCTTGGCGCTGGACGGCGTCGGCCCCGACCTGCCGGTCGAGGACATCGGCTTTCAGGCGCGCGACGGCGCGACGCTGCGGGCCAGGCTCTACCGGGGCGTCGACACAGCAGCGCCGCTGCCGACGCTGCTGTATTTTCACGGCGGCGGTTACGTGGTCGGCGGCCTCGACTCGCACGACGCACTGTGCCGCGCGATCGCGCTGCGCACGCCCTGCGCGGTGCTGGCGGTCGACTATCGGCTCGCGCCGGAGCACAAGTTTCCGACTGCGTTCCACGACGCCGAGGACGCCGCGGCGTGGCTCCTGGCGCACGGCGGCTCGCACGGCCTCGACACCGCGCGCGTGGCCTTCGGCGGCGACAGCGTCGGCGGCACGCTGGCTACCGCCTTGACACTGGCCGCGCGTGAAGCCGGCCGCCCGCAACCTCTGCTGCAACTGCTGCTCTATCCATGCACCAGCATCCGACAGGACAGCGCCTCGCACCAGCGTTACGCGCGCGGGCATCTGCTCGAACAGCGCACGCTGCAGTGGATGTTCAACCACTACCTGCGCAGCGACGAGGATCGGCAGGACTGGCGCTTCGCGCCGCTGGCCGCACAAGACCTGTCGGGCCTGGCGCCCGCGCACATCGTGCTGGCGGAGTACGACCCGCTGGTGGACGAGGGCAAGGCCTATGCGCAGCGACTGGAAGCCGCCGGCGTGCGCACACAGCTGGACGTGCACGAGGGCATGGTCCACGACTTCTCGCGCCTGAGCCAGGTGGTGGAGGAAGCCGACACGCTGCGCACCGCGATCGCGCGGACGCTGGCCGACGCGTTCTGCCCTCCGGCCGTCTCCGCAGCGCCGATCACGCCGGCTTCGATCGGTGCATGGGTGTTCCATGCGCATCCTGATGGCCATCCGCTCGAAGTGCGGCTCGACGGGGCACGGCTGACCGTCGGACCGCAGGCGAGCAAGGAAGGCGCGAGCCAATGGGCGCTGCGCGAGCAAGCCGATTCGCTGCGTCTGGAATGGCCGGGCGACAGCGTCACGGAACCCGAGGAGCCTCATCTGCTGGCAGCCATCGAGGCGGCCTTCGTGCGTCACCCCGGGCATGGCCTGCTCTTGCTGCAGGTGCCTGCGTCGCGCATCGCACGGTTGGTGGACGCGGGTGCGGCAAGCGAGGCTTCCGGTTCGCGGCCGGCGATCGTCTCGCGCGAAGCCTTCTGGCAATTGCCTCGCGTGTGGCAGCGCAACCCGCGCGAGCCCTTCGCGCAACGCTACACCATGAGCCAGGGCAAGCGCCATCCGTTGCGCCCGGCCAAGCCATCGGGCACCGTCTACCAGCGCCACATTCCGTGGCTTTTGCAGACGCTGACACTGGACGCCGTCGACATCGAGCGCGACCTCCCAGCCTTCAACCGCTGGATGAACGACCCGGTGGTGGCCCACTTCTGGGAGGAACAGGGCGACCTCGCCAGGCACCGCGCCTACCTCGAGGCCATTGCCGCCGATCCGCGCGTCACCGGGCTCGTCGGCCGGCTCGACGGCGAGGCATTCGGCTACTTCGAGGTGTACTGGGCCAAGGAAGACCGCATTGCGCCCTTCTGCGACGCCGGTGACCACGACCGCGGCTGGCATGCGCTGATCGGCGAGCCGCGCTTTCGTGGCAAGCCGTTCCTCACGGCGTGGATGCCTTCCGTGTCGCACTACCTGTTCCTGGACGACTGCCGCACGCAGCGCATCGTGATCGAGCCGCGCGCGGACAACCACAAGATGATCAAGAGCCTGGGCCGCTGCGGCTATGCCCACGTCAAGGAGTTCGACTTTCCGCACAAGCGGGCCATGCTCGGCGTGCTGCTGCGCGAACGCTTCTTCGGCGAGGCCCTCTGGATTCCCCAAGGGGAGTCGACCATTTCGCCAACTTCGGCCAAGGGCGCCGAACTTCCCATCGAGGACACCCCATGCAAATCCATGACCTGATCGGCGTCGGCTTCGGCCCGTCCAACATCGCCCTGGCGATCGCCCTCGACGAGAAACGCCACCACGGCCAGTTCGTGGATGCGCTTTTCATCGAGAAGCAGCCGGGCTTCGTCTGGCACAAGAACATGCTGCTGGACAACGCGCACATGCAGATCTCCTTCATCAAGGACCTGGCGACACTGCGCAACCCCGCGAGCCGCTTCACGTTCCTGAACTACCTGCATGAGAAGCAGCGCCTGCAGGACTTTGTCAACCTCAAGACTTTCTTCCCGAGCCGCCACGAGTTCAACGACTACCTGGGCTGGGCCGCCGCGCAGTTCGAGGACCGCTGCGCCTACGGCGAGGCGGTGTTCGAGGTGCTTCCGGAGATGCGCGGCACGGATGTGCAACTGCTGCGGGTGCGCTCGCGCGAAGCGGGCGGCGCCGTGCGCGAACGGCTGGCGCGCAACCTGGTGGTGAGCGTGGGTGGTGTACCGAACGTTCCCACGCGCTTCCTGCCCTTCAGGGACGACGCGCGCGTCTTCCATTCGAGCAGCTACCTCGAGGCGATTGCCCGGCATCCGGATGCCAAGCGCATCGCCATCGTCGGCGCGGGGCAGAGCGCTGCCGAACTCTTCATGGACCTGCAGAGCCACCCGAACAAGCCCGCGGTCGACCTGATCATGCGGGCCCGCTCGATCAAGCCGTCGGATGACAGTCCCTTCGTCAACGAGATCTTCAATGCCGACTTCACCGACTTCGTGTTCAACCGCTCGGAGCCCGAGCGTGCCGAGCTGCTGGAGGAGTTCTGGCACACCAACTATGCCGCGCCCGACCTGGAATTGATCCAGCAGATCTTCAACGTGTTCTATCGCCAGCGCGTGGCCGGCGTGGCGCGCCACAGCTTCCTGCGCCGCCACGAGGTGTCGGCGGTGCGCGCGGCTGCAGACGGCATCCACTTGGCGCTGCACGACATGAACACCGGCCAGCGCGGCAGCCAGGCTTACGACGTGGTGATCCTCGCGACCGGCTACAAGCGCGACGCCCACAAGGCGCTGCTCGATCCGATCGCGCCGTACCTGGGCGACTTCACGGTCGACCGCCACTACCGGCTGCAAGCCGCACCGGAACTGAAGCCGGCCATCTTCCTGCAAGGCGCCTGCGAGATGAGCCACGGCCTGAGCGACACGCTGCTCTCGGTCACGGCGATCCGCTCGGATGAGATCGGACAGGCGCTGCTGAATGCGAATCCGCGGCCGGCGGCTCAAGCGGCAGAACGCGCGCCTCAGGCGGCAGCCGTTCTTTGAGATTTGCTGTTCCTCGGACGCGGCTCGGTGATACACTCAATAAGAATAGTTCTTATTAACACCCGTCCCCGGGTTCACCGAAGCGCAATGTCGGCACCGCCAGCATGATCGACGCCCGGTTTCCGGGGCTTATCGTCGATGCTTGCGAGAAGGCGGCCGGATGCGCGACCTCGTCCAGGAACTTGTAGCTCACTATGCGGACTTGCGCCGGCAGCTGACTCGCGACCTGAGGGATCCCCACTACGCGGCCGACATCGCGCAGTCGAGCTTCGAGCGGGTGTACGCGCAGGCCACGAAGCCGCGCGGTGCCGCGTGCGACGACGCGAACGGCGGCATCGAATCGCCGCGCGCCCTGCTCTTTCGGGTGGCCCGCAACCTGTGCATCGACGAGGCGCGCCGCCGCAAGGTGGCGCAGGAATGGGTCGGCACGCACGCCACGCTCGGCACCCACCTCGTGGCACCTTCCAGTGAATTCATCCTGGCGCAGCAACGCGTGCTTGCGCGCGTGGTCGACACCATGGAAAAGCTCCCGCCGCGGCGACGCGAGGTCTTTCTGCTGTTCCGTGCCTACGGCCACACCCGCGCCGAGATCGCCCAGCGCCTGAACATCACCGAGATGGCGGTGGCCAAGCACCTGCTGCGCGCCACCATCGATTGCTCTCGGGTGTTCGCCGAACTGCGCGCCGAACTGATCGAGCCGCAGCACGTGCACAACCACGCAGGCTTCGACACTGCGCTCGCCGAAGACTTCTCGTGAGCGGCGGCATGGCGATCGGCGCTCCGCGCGAACGGCTGATCGAGCGTGCGCTCGCGCTGATCGTCGAAGGCGAGATCGCGCCGGGCGAGGCCGCGCAGCGCGCCCGCGCGGCCATGAACCAATGGCGCAGCAAGTCGCCGGAGCATGCGGCTGCCTTGCTGGAGGCGCGGCATCGCTGGGACGCGCTCGGCGGCATGGCAGGCGAACTGCGTGCGCACTTCGACGAACCGGCGGCGGGCATGGCGGCTGCGGCGGCGCAATCCGGCCGGCGGTCGCAGCGCCGCAAGATCCTGCTTTCCATCGCAGGGTTGCTTGGCGGCGGTTTGGTCGCGGGCCGCGGCGTGCAGTGGTATTGGCAGCAGCCAGTTTTTCAAGCGGCCTACAGCACCCGCACCGCCCAGATGCTGAAAGTCACGCTCGCGGACGGCGGCGGCAACGCGGCGGGCAGCCAGCTCGACATCGCGCCGCAAAGCGCCGTCGACGTCACGCTGTACCGGCAGCGCCGCATCGTCGACATGTCTCGCGGCGAGGTGCGCTTCGAAGTCGCGCACGACACGCAGCGCCCCTTCCTGGTCCGCACGCGTGCAGCCGTGATCGAGGTGGTCGGTACGGTGTTCACTGTGCGCGACCGTGGCGGGCCCGTCACCGTGGGTGTGGAACAGGGCCATGTGCGCGTGCAGGTCCATGCCCGCCAGGGCGATGGAGCGTCCGCTCGGAACGCGCCGCAAGCCATCGACCTGCGCGGGGGTGAACTCGTGGAGGTGCAGGATGGCCATGCCGACGCGGTGCGGCAGGCCGATATCCGGGCCATGTCGGCCTGGCGCGAGGGCTGGCTGGTTTTCGACAACACGCCGCTGGGCGAAGCGCTGGCGGTGGTCAACAGCTACCGCGCCAGTCCGATCGTCAGCGCCAGCGAGCGCATCGACGCGCTGCGCCTGTCGGGCCGCTTCCGCGCCAACGACTCGGCCGCCTTGGTGGCGGTGCTGCCGACGATTCTTCCAGTGACGGCCGTCTCCCGGGCGGGTGGCGGCGTGGAACTGCAGCCCCGCTGACAACGAACCGCGCCGGGCCTCTGGCGCGTCGTGCCTGAAACAGGCTGTCTCTGTTTGACGAGTTCAAACGTCTTACTTTGAGAAGCGCCAGGGACCCGATCAATTCGGGGGCTCTGCCGCCCAAAAGTACGAATACGTCGCATTTATCTGACCTGGAGCCCTGACCCATGCGTTCTTCGCCTCGCCACCGCCTTCTGAGTGCCGCGCTTGCCGCTGCCTTTGGAACCACATTCGTCAGCTGGAGCGGCATCGCTGCCGCCCAAGCACCCGGGCAGGCGGCCACGCCGACATTCGATATCAATGTCGGGCCGCAGCCGCTGGCGGCGGCCCTGAACGAACTCTCGCGCCAGACCAGCGCTCAGGTGCTCGCAGCGGGTGACGTGGTGACGGGCATCAACGCGCCCGCCGTGTCGGGGCGGCTCACGCTGCAGCAGGCGCTGGACCGGCTCCTGGTGGGCAGCGGCCTGGTTGCCGTTCGCAACGGATCGTCGCAAGTCACGATCCAGCGTGCCTCGGCCGCCGCCGCAGGCTCATCGCTGCCGACGGTGACCGTCCAGGCCGACTCCGACGGCACCACCGAAGGCACCGGCTCCTACACCACGCGCTCCACGGCGACGGCCACGCGGCTGGACCTGTCCCAGCGCGAGACGCCCCAGTCCGTGAGCGTGATCGGCCGCCAGCAGATCGAGGACCAGAACCTCGTGACGCTCGACGACGTGCTGCGCCAGACGCCCGGCATCGTGTCCGACCGGCTGGACGAGCGGGTCAAATTCACCTCGCGCGGCTTCGAGCTGGGCACCATGATCGACGGCGTCCCCACGCTGTCATTCAGCTCCGTGGCGGGCGAGGCCAGCATGCTGAGCACCGCCATCTACGACCGCGTGGAAGTCATCCGCGGCTCGGCCGGCCTGCTCAGCGGCTCGGGCTCGCCGGGTGGCGTGGTGAACCTGGTTCGCAAGCGGCCCACCACCGAGTTCGCGGGTCACGTGACCGGGGGCTTCGGCTCGTGGAACCGGTACAACGCCGAGGTCGACGTGGGCGGTCCGCTGAACGCGGCAGGCACACTGCGCGGCAGGTTCGTGGCTTCGCGTACCGAAGGCAAGAGCTTCATCGAATCGAAGAAGACCGCGGAGGACGTGCTGTACGGCATCCTCGAGGCGGATCTCTCTCCCACCACGACGCTTTCCCTCGGCGTCGAGCACCAGAAGACCGCCACCGACGGCGCCAACTTCGGCCAGGCCCCGCTCTTCTTCAGCGACGGCACGCGCACGAACCTGCCGCGCTCCTTCAACTCCAGCGCGCCATGGAGCTACTGGAACATGTATTCGGACAAGGTCTTCGCGAGCCTCGACCAGCAACTGGGCAGCGGCTGGCGCCTCAAGCTCGATGCGAGCTACACGAAGACCAAGCGCAAGCGGGCCTCCGGCGACCTCAACACCTACTACCCCGTCGACGGCGTGACGGGCGACTCCACCATCGATATCCGGGACAACCCCGCGAACGGGAAAAACACCTCGTTCGACGCCTACCTCCGCGGGCCCTTCGAAGCCTTCGGCCGCCAGCACGAGGCAGTCCTCGGGCTGAGCTACAACAACTACGACTACGCCATCGACACCAACCTGGCAACCTCCACGGCCTTCGACACCCGGCCGCTGAACTTTTACACGCTGCAATCCTTCCCCGCGGTCACGTCCTTCCCCTACAAGTCGTACACCCTGTCGGGCCAGGTGACCCAGAAGGCAATCTATGCGTCGACGCGGCTGCGTCTTGCCGATCCGCTTTCGGTCATCGTGGGCGCACGGGGGACCTGGTACACGGACAGCTCCCTGAACCGCAACCAGGTGGCGGGCACGCTGACCCGGAACCCGGGTTCGCACGAGAGCGGCGTCATCACGCCCTATGCGGGCATCGTGTACGACCTGAGCAAGGAGTTCTCGATCTACGGCAGCTACACCGACATCTTCCTTCCGAACTCCCAGCGCGACCGCAACAACAGCCTGATCGCGCCGCAGCGCGGCAAGAACTACGAGGTCGGCATCAAGGGTGAACATTTCGGCGGCAAGCTCAACACCAGCCTCGCGGTATTCCGCACCAAGCAGACCAACGTTCCGGTGGAAGACACCAGCGCAGGCAGGCTGCCGGACAGCAGCATCCCCTATCGCGCCGTCCCGGGTGCGCACAGCAAGGGCTTCGAGTTGACCGCCTCCGGCGAACTCGCGCCCGGCTGGCAGGTGCTGGCGGGCTATACCTACTACGCCAAGCGCGACAAGGATGGCGCGCTCCTGGAACCCACCATCCCCAACCGCCTGTTCCGCGTCAGTACGAGCTACCGCCTGCCGGGCGAATGGAGCAAGCTCACCATCGGCGGCAGCGTGAACTACCAGAGCGGCATCTACTACGACGAGTCCTCCGGCCTGGGACGCGCGAGCCAGGGTGGGCTGACGGTGATCGGCCTGATGGCGCGCTACGAGTTCAGCAAGAAGCTGAGCGCGTCCCTCAACATCGAGAACCTGACCGACAAGCGCTACTACAGCGGTCTTGGCGGCTACAACGGCTACACCTACGGCCGTCCGCGCAACGCCTGGCTGAAGCTGACCTACAAGCTCTGACGCTCCGCGCAACAGCGTACGAAAAAAACATGGCCGGTCCCGAAAGGGGCCGGCCTTTTTTTACCCCTCGCCGGTGCCTACCCGCGGGCCCGCTGCGCCACCTCGACGCAGTGGTCCACGATCTCCTCCAGCGCTTCGCGGTAGAAGCCGATGAGTTGCTGGACGGTTGCCTCGTCGTACATGGCCCGGCTGAAGATCCAGCTCATCGAGAGCTGCCCCTCGTACACGTTGCCTGCAATCTCCAGCCAGTTGGCCAGCGGCGACTCCTCGTCGTGCACCGGCCCGGGATGCTCCTCGGCCGGCTTGAACATGGCGTCGTCTCCCCCCAGGCTGCGGTCGAACTGCCCCAGGTAGTTGAAGGTGATGCGCGGCTGGGCTTTGCCAAGCGTGGCGCCGTGAGGCCGGAGGTACTTCAGCACGCCATGGCCGACGCCGCGGCGCGGCACGTCCTGCCGCTGCTGCCTGGCGGAAAGAACCAGCGCTTCGACCGGCGAGTTGCCCTCGCGCAGCCGTACCGGATACACGCTGGTGAACCAGCCCAGCGTGCGGCTCAGGTCGAGCCCGGCGGCATCGCCCTCCCGCCCGTGGCCTTCCAACTGCACCAGCGTCTCGGACTCGCCGCACCAGCGCCAGACGGTTCTCGACAGGGCCGCCAGCAGCAGGTCGTCGATAGACGTACCGTAGGCCGACGGCGCCACGCGCAGCAGCTGGGCCGTGCGCTCGCTGTCCAGGCGCAGGCGTTGTGTCACCGCATCGCGATCCAGCAGCGCATCGACCGGGCGGTCGCGTGGAATATCGGTCACCGGCTGCATCTGCGCCTGCCAGTACGCGATTTCGCTGTCGAGCTCGCCGCTCTGCGCCAGGCTTTGAAGATGCTCGGCCCACGCTTTGAAGGACGCACTCTTGCCGGGCAACTGCACCGCGCGGCCGTTGCTCAGCTGGCCGTAGACCGCTTGAAGGTCTTCCAGCAGCACGCGCCAGGACACACCGTCGACCACCAGGTGATGCACCACAAGCAACAACCTCGCGCTGCCGTCCGCATGCCGCATGTGCACTGTGCGCCAGACAGGGCCTTCGCTCAGGTCGAGGCTGCGCTGTGCGGCGTCGGCCACGCGCACGATCTCTTCGGCATCGGCAACCTCGCGGCTCCAGAGCAAGTCGCGCGGCTCGGCCTGCGCGCTATAGCGCTGCTCCCAGCTTCCGTCGGCCCGCGGCGCATAGCGCAGCCGCAGCGCATCGTGATGCGCCGCCAGCGCATCCAGTGCTTGCAACAGCAGCGATTCGTCCAGCGGCTGCGCGGTCTGCAGCATCAGCGCCTGGTTGAAATGATGACGCCGCGGAATGGCCGTGTCGAAGAACCAGGCCTGGATCGGAATGAGCGGCAGCGTGCCCTCAGCCTCGGCCTCGGCGGTGGCTGGCACCGGCTGTGCGGGCGCAGCGTCGGCGAACTGTTCCAACAGCGTCTCGATGGTCGGGTGGCGCATCAGGTCGCGAAGGCGCAGTTGGAAGCCGATCCCGGCTTGGCGCACCTTCGAGATCACCTGCAGGCTCAGGATCGAGTCGCCGCCCAGCTCGAAGAAGTTGTCCGAGATGCCCACCGAATCTACGCCCAGCACGCCGGCCCAGATGGCCGCGAGCTGGCGTTCCGTGTCGTTGCGCGGCGCCTTGATTTCGCGTTGCGCGTCTATGTCGGGTTCGGGCAGCGCGTGACGGTCCAGCTTGCCGCTGATCAGCCGTGGCAGCGCCTCCAGCACAATCAGGTGCGCGGGAACCATGTGCTCGGGCAGGCGCCGGCGCAGTTGCTGCAGGGCCTGTTTCGACAACTGCGCGCGCGGTCCGTTCGGCATGGGCACGATGTAGCCGACCAGCTGCCGCCCTGCCGCGCCTTCGTGCAGTTGCACCGCAGCTTCGAGGACGCCCGGCACCTCGCGCAGTTGCGCCTCGACTTCGCCCAGCTCGATGCGAAAGCCGCGGATCTTGACCTGCTGGTCGGCACGCCCGATGTAGGCAACGTTGCCGTCCTCGCGCCACCGCACCAGGTCGCCCGTGCGGTACAGGCGGCCACCGCCGCCGCCGAACGGATCGGCAACGAAGCGTTCGGCCGTCAACGCGCTGCGCCCCAGATAGCCGCGGGCCAGGCCATAGCCGCCGATGTACAGCTCGCCGACGCTGCCCCGGGCCACCGGCCGCAGTTCGGCGTCGAGCACGTGGACCGTGCGTTCGCCGACCGGGCGGCCGATGGGTGCATAGGCTTCGTCGAAACCGTGGTCCGCGCTGGTCTTCCAGATGAGGGGCGTCACGACGGTCTCCGTCGGCCCGTAGCCGTTGATCAGCGTGCGCGGGCGCAGCGACTGGCAGACCTTGTCGTAGGCGGCGCGCGGCATCGCCTCGCCGCCGAACACGTAGAGCTCCACCGGCGGGGCCTCGCCGCGCGCATGGGCCCAGTCGGCCAACTGGCTCAGGTAGGCCGGCGGGAAGGCGGCGTTGGTGACGCCGTAGCGGTACAGCGCGTCGCAGGTCTGCTCCGCCGTCCAGAGTTCGTTGTCGCGCAGCGCCAGGCTGGCGCCCACCGTGAGCGCGGTCAACCAGCGTTCGTGGGCCCCGTCGAAGGAGAAGGACATGAAGTGCAGTTCGCACGAGCGCGCCACCATGCCGTAGATCTCCGCCGTGGCCTGGCAATGCATGCTGAGCGGCCCGTGCGACACCGCCACGCCCTTGGGCTGGCCGGTGGAGCCCGAGGTGTAGATCACGTAGGCCAGTTGGTCCACGTGAACCTCGGTCCCGGGATCATGGTCGGGCCAGCAGCAGAGATCCGTTTCGTCCAGCACGAGCGTGTCGTCCATCGAAGGCAGGCGCGGCAGCACCGCGCGCTGTGTGAGCATCAGCCGCGCGCCGCTGTCCTTGCACATGAAGTGCAGGCGGTCTTGCGGATAGTCCGGGTCCAGTGGCAGATAGGCGGCGCCGGCCTTGAGCACCGCGAGCAGCGCGACGATGGTCTCCAGCGAGCGCTGCAGCGAGACCGCGACCACCGCATTGCCGTGCACGCCCCGGTCGATCAGCGCATGGGCGAGCCGGTTGGCGCGTGCGTTGAGGTCGGCATAGTTCAGCTCGGCATCTCCCATCAGCAGGGCAATGGCCTCGGGCTGCAGCTGCGCCTGCTGCGCGATCAACTGGTGCACCGGCGTGCGCAGGAAGCCGTGGCGTCCGCTGCGTCCCAGCCGCGCGATCTCGGTCTGCTGCGCGGGCGTCAGCGTGTCCAGGTCGCGCAGCGCCTTCGAGCCGTCCTCGCGCATCCGCTCCATCAGGCCGAACAGCTGCTGCGAAAGCGCCTGCACGTCGGCTTCCTTGAAGCGTTCGCGCAGGTACTTGAGCTTGATCGTCAGCACTTCGCCGAGATGGACTTCCACGTCCATCGGGTAATGGGTCACGTCGACCGACTCTGCCTGCTCGAATTTCAGCCCCTGGTCGGCGCGGCCGGCGAGCGTCTGGTCGATCGGGTAGTTCTCGAACACCACGATGCTGTCAAACAGCCCCTGCCCGCCGCCCTGCCCGGCCCAGCGCTGGATGTCGTGCAGCGGCGTGTATTCGTGCTCTCGCGATGCCAGGTTCTGCGCCTGCAGTTCGCGCAGCCAGTCGCCCAACTGTTGCGCCGACGTGGCGTCGACGATCACCGGCAGCGTGTTGATGAACAGGCCCAGCATCCGGTCCGCGCCCACCAGTCCCGCGGGTCGGCCCGCCACTGTGGCGCCGAAAACGACCGTGTCCTGCGCGGTGTAGCGCGCGAGCAGCAGCGACCAGGCGCCCTGCACGAGAGTGTTCAGCGTCACGCGCTCGCGCCGGGCGAAGGCCTGCAGCGCCTGCGTTCCCGCGACATCGAGCGCGGCCCCGACTTCGCCGTGGCCCTCCCCGGTGGCCGGCGGCTCCAGCGCCGTGCCGAGCAGCGTCGGCGCATCCACCTGCCGCAGCCTGCCGCGCCAGTAGGCTTCCCCGTCCTTTGCAGGACGCGCGGCCAGCCATGCGATGTAGTCGCGATAGTTGCATGCCGGCTCCTCGACCGCCACGCCGTCGTAGGCCTGCAGCACCTCGCCGAACAGGCGCGACATGCTCCACCCGTCCAGCAGCAGGTGATGGCAGCTCCAGATGAAACGATGGCGCTTGTCGTCGATACGGATTGTTGCGAGCCGCATGAGCGGTGGTGCCGCCAGGTCGAAGGCCGCCTGTTGTTCCAGCGCCAGCGCCTCGGTGGCCTGCGCGTGGTCGGTGCGCCCGCGCCAGTCGTGCTCGACAAACGGCAGCACCACCTGGCGGGCGACCCACTGCATCGGAGGCTGGGCCATGCTCAGGAAGCCTGTTCGCAGCACGTCATGGCGCTGCACCACCTGCTGCCAGGCGTGCCTGAAGCGCTCCACCTGCAGTCCCTGCACTTCGATGCGCAGCTGCGTCACATAGGCGGTGCCGCCCCCGTCGTACACGCTGTGGAACAGCATGCCCTGCTGCATCGGCGACAGCGGGTATAGGTCTTGCACTTTCTGTGCTTCCAGCGGCAAGGCGTCCAGCTGCGCCTGCGTCAGCGCGGCCAATGCGAAGTCCGAGGGCGTCACGCCTGCGGCACCGCCCGTGCAGTGCGCCACCAGCGCCTGCAGCTCCTCGCGCAGTCGGGTGGTCCACGCCCGCACGTCTTCTTCCCGATGGCGCTCGCGCCCGTAGCTCACCGCCAGGCTCAGCTCGCCCTCGTAGACCCGCGCGTTGATCGCGAACTCGTGCGCCTGCGGCGCGTCCGCGCCCATCGCCTGGCCGCCGCCTCGCGCCGCCGGGCGCCACGGTGCCTGCTCGTCGAAGCTGCCGTCGAACTGGCCCAGGTAGTTGAAGACCACCTGCGCCTTCGGCAGTGCCGCGACGGCCTGCCTCTGCGCATCGCTGCCCAGGTGCTGGAACACGCCGTGGCCCAGCCCCTTGCGGGGAACCTGGCGCAGTTGCTCCTTCACGCGCTTGAGCGCTTCGCCGATCTCGCCCTGCGGCGCCAGCGCCACCGGGTACACGCTGGTGAACCAACCCACGGTGCGGCTGAGGTCCAGGCCTTCGAAGATGTCTTCGCGCCCGTGGCCTTCGAGGTCGATGAGCACGCCGGGCTGGTCGCTCCAGCCGCACAGGGCGCGTGCCAGCGCGGTCAGCAGCAAGTCGTTGACCTGGGTGCGGTAGGCGGCGGGGGCGTCCTTGAGCAGGCGCTGGGTGGTGGCCGCGTCCAGGGTGATGGTCACGCTGGCCTGGTCGCTGGCGCGGCGGCTGCCTTGCGGGTTGGCAAGCGGCAGCGAGGC